>NZ_JAENSV010000099.1:0-1113 GCF_016613265.1 Pseudomonas sp. MF6751 | reverse complement strand
GGCGGTTGCAGAAGCTGAGTGCAACACGGTTATTGATTTGAAGCTGGAGCATGATGCCGCATAGCCATGGCTTCCTGCATCACCTCGCCCATGACTTCGATCGGGCACTTGAAATCGAAGCGTTTACGGGGGCGCATATTCAGCTCCAAGGCGATGGCATTCAATTGCTCTTGACTGTGTACCGACAAGTCAGTCCCCTTGGGCAGGTACTGGCGGATCAGGCCGTTGATGTTTTCGTTGCTACCGCGCTGCCAGGGGCTGTGCGGGTCGCAGAAGTAAATAGCGACCCCTGTCTGCTGGGTGATTTCAGCATGCCGCGCCATCTCCCGGCCCTGGTCGTAGGTCATGCTCTTGCGCATCGCCAGCGGCATGCTGTTGAGCGCTGCACTGAAGCCCTCCATCGCCGAGGTCGCCGTTGCGTCGTTCATCTTCATCAGCATCAGGTAGCCACTGGTGCGCTCCACCAACGTGCCTACCGACGAGGCGTTGGCCTTACCCTTGATCAGGTCGCCCTCCCAATGCCCCGGCATCAGCCGGTCTTCGATCTCTGGCGGGCGAACATGAATGCTGACCATCTCAGGGATCTGGCCGCGCCGATCCACGCCACCAGAGCGCGGCCGGCGCGTCGTCTTGCCTTGGCGCAGGCAGACGATCAGCTCCTTGCGCAACTCGCCGACCGGCAAGGCATAGATCGCGTTATAGATCGTCTCACGACAGACGTAGGCATCTCTGAGGTTGGGTATGGTCATGCTGCGCAGCTTGCCGGCAATCTGCTCGGGAGACAAACGCTTACGCAGCATGTGGGCCACCAGTTCGAAGCGCTCGCTGCCCGGCACAAGCTTGCGCTTGGGGCGACAAACCTGGCGCCGAATGTTCATCTGTTGCTGGGCGCAGCGGGCCGAGTAAGCACCACTACTGCCTCGATTGCGCTTCAGCTCTCGGCTGATGGTCGAGGGCGACCTGTCAATCAGGCGAGCAATGCCGCGCAGGCTGAAGCCTTGAGCTTGACTGAGTTGAATGATGGCGCGCTCTTCGACGCTGAGTTCGGAATAGGACATAGGGGCAGCACCGTACCGGAAAGGTCAGGTGTTGCACTCAGTTTTCGCGGCCGCC
>NZ_JAENSV010000098.1:0-1140 GCF_016613265.1 Pseudomonas sp. MF6751 | reverse complement strand
CGCTTGTATGCTAGGACTTGAAGGGAGGAGAAGGGACAAAGCCCGATTCTGACTGTTGACGCAGTACAGACCGTGGGAGATTTCGCCCCTCCTCCTTTCACCCAAGCGCCGATAAAGAATGCATCTGGCTATGACCGACGATAGGAACAAGCCTGCGCCTCTGGGTGAGCCCTTCAAGTGCTCAAAACCTTAGCCCGGAGGAAGCCCCATGGCAATGCCAGTTTCTGTCTCAAAGCCAATCGTAGGCGTCGATGTCGCTAAGAATGAACTGGTGATTTATCACGCTGAAGTCGATCTGTTAGAAACAATCCCAAACACCAAAGCCGCTATCAAAAAATGGCTGAAGGCCTTGTCCTGCAAAGTGGCCATCGCAATTGAAGCCACCAATATCTACCACTTGGAATTTGCTGATCTAGCTCATGAAGCTGGTTGCGTGGTTTACATGGTTGGAGGTTATGAGCTCAAGCATTACCGCGAAAGCGTGAAGATCCGGGCCAAGACCGATGCTTTGGATGCCAAGTTGCTCGTCCGCTATTTGAGAAAGGAGGCAGACGAACTGCGTCCCTGGACACCTCCATCACCGCTGTATCGCCATCTTCTAAGCCTGTTTCGTCGGCGCGCAGCCTTGGTTCAGGCGCGCGTCAGCCTGACGCAAAGCTGGGCGAACGAGCCGCTTCTTAAGACCTCGTTTGCCGAGCAGGTGAAGTCGATGCAGAGACTGGAAGGGTTAATCGAAAAAATGATCAGTGACTGCCTGAAAGAAGCAGGTTTACTGGGTCAGTTGAAGCGTTGCTTGAAAGTCGAAGGCATCGGTTTTTTGACTGGCGCGCGTTTGATTGCCACCTTCCAACGGGGAGAGTTCAGGAATTCGGACGCGTTTATCGCCTTTCTTGGTATGGATTTGCGCGTCAACAAGTCAGGACAGAAGGATGGTCGTCGTAGTTTAAGTAAGCGCGGCGACTCAGAAGCTCGGCGCCTGCTGCATAACGCAGCGATGGCGGCTAGCCGAACAGAGACATGGAAAGCGTTTTATCAAGCACAGAGGGCGCGAGGCTATAGCACCACACAGGCGTTGGTAATACTGGCCCGCAAGCTTGCTCGGGTGGTGTTCGCTCTGCTGAAAGGGCAAAGCGAATATCA
>NZ_JAENSV010000097.1:0-1189 GCF_016613265.1 Pseudomonas sp. MF6751 | reverse complement strand
TGTGGGAGATTCTATGGTTGGGGGGAAGCCCCTAAACCCGCTTTTGATTGGTACTCGCTCTGGTTTTTCATGAGCGAAAAGGCGATACGCGCTAACTTGCGGGCGATGATGACCAGGGCTTGAGTTGTTTTCAGGCCCCTGGCCAGATAGCCCTCGTATAAAGGCTTCCAGGCTTCTGACCTAATACCGGCTGACGCCGCGTTATGCAGCAACCTGCGGATCTCTGAGTCTCCTTTCTTGCTTAACGAACGACGTCCGTTCATTTGCCCTGAGTCGGACACCCTCAAGTCCATTCCCAGAAATGCGATGTAAGCGTCAGCACTTTCAAACTCTCCTCGTTGAAAGGCCATAGTCAGGGCAACTGCCGTAAGAAAACCAATGCCCTCTACGGCTTGGCAGCGCCTGACTTGATGCAAGACACCCGCTTCAGTGACAGCAGCTAATATCCGTTTTTCAATGAGCGCTTCATGTCTATCAAGACAAGCTGAAATGCTCTTGGACGAGGCTTTGAGCAACGGCTCACCTGCCCAGCTCTGGTTCAGAGCAACACGCATCTTCACCAGTGCGGCACGTCGGCGAAGCAAGCTTTGAAGCTTGGTATAAATCTTCGGCGGCGGATTCCAGACACGCAGATCGGCCTGTTCATTTCTTAAATAGCGAGCTAGTAACTGCGCATCGCTGAGGTCTGTTTTGGCGCGCCCTCCAGTGCCTTTACGGTAGTGATTGAGGCGATATCCATCGATTACATAAACCTTATGACCCATTGAGTGAGCCAAGTTGACGGTATCCAGGTGATAGATATTGGTGGCTTCAATTGCAATCGCACTACCTGCGGGCAACGACTTCAGCCACGTTTTCAGCTCGGGTTTGTTGTTCGGTACGATCGTTGTTTCAGCCGTTTCACTTCGATAGACCACAACTTCAACCTTAGCGACATCCACACCGATGATTGATTGCGAGACAGTCATTGCCATGAAAAACGCTCCGGGTTAGGGTTTGCAGGCTTGTCGGGGCTTCACCATTGCGCTGGCTTGCTTCTATCGTCGGTCATGGCCGATGCATTCCTTATCGGCGCTTTGGTGAAGGGGTGGGGCGAAGTCTCCCACGGTCTGTACTGGCTAGAGTCAGATGCTGGCTTTTAGTCCCACCACCCCTACAAGTCTAACCATACAAGCTGGCTTGCCTGCGA
>NZ_JAENSV010000096.1:0-1320 GCF_016613265.1 Pseudomonas sp. MF6751 | reverse complement strand
GAAAGTTCATTGGATGTCAAGGCCTGGTAAGGTTCTTCGCGTTGCTTCGAATTAAACCACATGCTCCACCGCTTGTGCGGGCCCCCGTCAATTCATTTGAGTTTTAACCTTGCGGCCGTACTCCCCAGGCGGTCAACTTAATGCGTTAGCTGCGCCACTAAAAGCTCAAGGCTTCCAACGGCTAGTTGACATCGTTTACGGCGTGGACTACCAGGGTATCTAATCCTGTTTGCTCCCCACGCTTTCGCACCTCAGTGTCAGTATTAGTCCAGGTGGTCGCCTTCGCCACTGGTGTTCCTTCCTATATCTACGCATTTCACCGCTACACAGGAAATTCCACCACCCTCTACCATACTCTAGTCAGTCAGTTTTGAATGCAGTTCCCAGGTTGAGCCCGGGGATTTCACATCCAACTTAACAAACCACCTACGCGCGCTTTACGCCCAGTAATTCCGATTAACGCTTGCACCCTCTGTATTACCGCGGCTGCTGGCACAGAGTTAGCCGGTGCTTATTCTGTCGGTAACGTCAAAATTGCAGAGTATTAATCTACAACCCTTCCTCCCAACTTAAAGTGCTTTACAATCCGAAGACCTTCTTCACACACGCGGCATGGCTGGATCAGGCTTTCGCCCATTGTCCAATATTCCCCACTGCTGCCTCCCGTAGGAGTCTGGACCGTGTCTCAGTTCCAGTGTGACTGATCATCCTCTCAGACCAGTTAC
The DNA here is from genome assembly GCF_016613265.1 of Pseudomonas sp. MF6751. Lineage (NCBI taxonomy): Bacteria > Pseudomonadati > Pseudomonadota > Gammaproteobacteria > Pseudomonadales > Pseudomonadaceae > Pseudomonas > Pseudomonas sp. MF6751. The sequence goes on along the minus strand of NZ_JAENSV010000096.1, from coordinate 595 downwards.
GGATCGTCGCCTTGGTGAGCCATTACCCCACCAACTAGCTAATCCGACCTAGGCTCATCTGATAGCGCAAGGCCCGAAGGTCCCCTGCTTTCTCCCGTAGGACGTATGCGGTATTAGCGTCCGTTTCCGAACGTTATCCCCCACTACCAGGCAGATTCCTAGGCATTACTCACCCGTCCGCCGCTCTCAAGAGAAGCAAGCTTCTCTCTACCGCTCGACTTGCATGTGTTAGGCCTGCCGCCAGCGTTCAATCTGAGCCATGATCAAACTCTTCAGTTCAAACATCTTTGGGTTTTTAAGAAACCCTAAACTTGGCTCAGCAATCGTTGGTTACATCTTTGATTTCTCGCGGAGTAACTTGTGATGCTGATAATCTTGTTGACTATCAGTCTGACTCCACAAGCACCCACACGAATTGCTTGATTCAGTTGTTAAAGAGCGGTTGGTTAAGATCTTTCGTCTCAACCGAGGCGCGCATTCTACAGCAGCCTCATTTGCTGTCAAGTGGTTATTTTCAGAAGTTTTCGAAGATTTCTTCAACAACTTCAACCACTTGCGCTTGCGATCTCTCGTAAGCGGGAGGCGAATTCTACAG
>NZ_JAENSV010000095.1:0-1415 GCF_016613265.1 Pseudomonas sp. MF6751 | reverse complement strand
CGTCTTCACACACCGCAATCTGGCCTTTCGACTCAAATTGCTTGGGTGTTATATGGTCAAGCCTCACGGGCAATTAGTATTGGTTAGCTCAACGCCTCACAGCGCTTACACACCCAACCTATCAACGTCGTAGTCTTCGACGGCCCTTCAGGGAACTCAAGGTTCCAGTGAGATCTCATCTTGAGGCTAGTTTCCCGCTTAGATGCTTTCAGCGGTTATCTATTCCGAACATAGCTACCCGGCAATGCCACTGGCGTGACAACCGGAACACCAGAGGTTCGTCCACTCCGGTCCTCTCGTACTAGGAGCAGCCCCTCTCAAATCTCAAACGTCCACGGCAGATAGGGACCGAACTGTCTCACGACGTTCTAAACCCAGCTCGCGTACCACTTTAAATGGCGAACAGCCATACCCTTGGGACCGGCTTCAGCCCCAGGATGTGATGAGCCGACATCGAGGTGCCAAACACCGCCGTCGATATGAACTCTTGGGCGGTATCAGCCTGTTATCCCCGGAGTACCTTTTATCCGTTGAGCGATGGCCCTTCCATACAGAACCACCGGATCACTAAGACCTACTTTCGTACCTGCTCGACGTGTCTGTCTCGCAGTCAAGCGCGCTTTTGCCTTTATACTCTACGACCGATTTCCGACCGGTCTGAGCGCACCTTCGTACTCCTCCGTTACTCTTTAGGAGGAGACCGCCCCAGTCAAACTACCCACCATACACTGTCCTCGATCCGGATAACGGACCTGAGTTAGAACCTCAAAGTTGCCAGGGTGGTATTTCAAGGATGGCTCCACGCAGACTGGCGTCCACGCTTCAAAGCCTCCCACCTATCCTACACAAGCAAATTCAAAGTCCAGTGCAAAGCTATAGTAAAGGTTCACGGGGTCTTTCCGTCTAGCCGCGGATACACTGCATCTTCACAGCGATTTCAATTTCACTGAGTCTCGGGTGGAGACAGCGCCGCCATCGTTACGCCATTCGTGCAGGTCGGAACTTACCCGACAAGGAATTTCGCTACCTTAGGACCGTTATAGTTACGGCCGCCGTTTACCGGGGCTTCGATCAAGAGCTTCGCGTTAGCTAACCCCATCAATTAACCTTCCGGCACCGGGCAGGCGTCACACCCTATACGTCCACTTTCGTGTTTGCAGAGTGCTGTGTTTTTAATAAACAGTCGCAGCGGCCTGGTATCTTCGACCGGCATGAGCTTACGGAGCAAGTCCTTCACCCTCACCGGCGCACCTTCTCCCGAAGTTACGGTGCCATTTTGCCTAGTTCCTTCACCCGAGTTCTCTCAAGCGCCTTGGTATTCTCTACCCAACCACCTGTGTCGGTTTGGGGTACGGTTCCTGGTTACCTGAAGCTTAGAAGCTTTTCTTGGAAGCATGGCATCAACCACTTCGTTA
>NZ_JAENSV010000094.1:0-1448 GCF_016613265.1 Pseudomonas sp. MF6751 | reverse complement strand
TGAACTGACCCCCAAAGGTTGGACACAACCTTGGGGGTGTCATGGGTAAGTACACAGAGCAAGCAAAACTCGCAGCCGTGCAGGACTATTGTTCCGGTAGCGCGGGTTTGAGGGATGTTGCACACCGTCACAATGTGGACTTTTCATCCCTTCGCCAGTGGGTCGCGGCCTATCAAGTGCATGGCGTTGCTGGGCTTAAAGAGAAAAAACTGCAGCGCTATAGCAACGACTTCAAACTGTCTGTTTTGAAACGTATGCGTGAGGAACAGCTGTCCTATCGGCAGACGGCGGCCTTGTTCGACATCCGTAAGTTCGACATCATCGGTCTCTGGGAACGCCGCTTTGATGAGGGCGGTTTTGATGCCCTTACCAAGCAGCCTAATAGAGCCGGACGTCCGAAAAAAATGCCGACCACCACTCCTCCTGTTCAACCCAGCTCAACCGATGACGAATCGCGCTCACGCGATGATTTGCTTGCCGAGGTGAAGCAGTTGCGGATGGAAAACGACTACCTAAAAAAGCTCGATGCCTTGGTTCAGGAGAAGAAACGAGTAGCGCAGCAGAAAAAGCGCAAATCGTAATAGGACTGAGGCCGCTGCATTCTCTCGAAAGCCTGCTGAAATTTGCCGGTTTGGCACGCAGCACCTTTTACTATCAGCAAAAGGCGCTGCAAGCGGCTGATAAGTATGCAGAACTGAAAGACAAGATTCGCTCGACGTTCGACGAGCACAAGGGCCGGTATGGCTATCGCCGCATAACGGCTGCTGTACGGAGCGCTGGTCATCTCGTCAATCACAAGGCTGTTCAGCGACTGATGGCGCAGCTTCAGCTCAAGAGCTTGGTGCGGGTGAAGAAATACAGGGCCTACAAGGGGGAGGTAGGCAAGGCAGCGCCTAATCTTTTGAAGCGTGTATTCGAAGCTCCGTCACCCAATCAAAAGTGGGTAACCGACGTTACAGAGTTCAAAGTTGGAGGTCAGAAGCTTTATCTATCTCCCGTTTTGGATCTGTACAACGGCGAAATCATTTCCTACGAGGTTGCCAGAAGACCGCTGTTCGATATGGTCGGGAAGATGCTCAAAGGTGCATTCAAGCGGCTTCAGCCGCATGAGAAACCGGTTTTGCACTCAGACCAGGGCTGGCAGTATCGAATGCCCATTTACCTGCGGGCTCTCAAAAAACGCTCCGTTACGCCGAGCATGTCGCGCAAGGGTAACTGCTATGACAACGCGGCCATGGAGAGTTTCTTCGGCACACTGAAGTCCGAATTTTTTTATCTGAACAAATTTAACGACCTGGATGAGCTTCACGCAGGCATCGACGAGTACATCCAGTATTACAATCACTCGCGTATCAGACTGAAGCTAAACGGCCTGAGTCCTGTTGAATACAGAATTCAGGCCGCTCAGGCATAGATAGAAAATCGTCCAACTTTGTGGGGTCAGTTCA
>NZ_JAENSV010000093.1:0-1723 GCF_016613265.1 Pseudomonas sp. MF6751 | reverse complement strand
TAACTCGTCATCAGCTCTCGGCCTTGAAATCCCGGATTTACCTAAGATTTCAGCCTACCACCTTAAACTTGGACAACCAACGCCAAGCTGGCCTAGCCTTCTCCGTCCCTCCATCGCAATAACCAGAAGTACAGGAATATTAACCTGTTTTCCATCGACTACGCTTTTCAGCCTCGCCTTAGGGACCGACTAACCCTGCGTCGATTAACGTTGCGCAGGAAACCTTGGTCTTTCGGCGTGGGTGTTTTTCACACCCATTATCGTTACTCATGTCAGCATTCGCACTTCTGATACCTCCAGCAAGCTTCTCAACTCACCTTCACAGGCTTACAGAACGCTCCTCTACCGCATCACTTACGTGATACCCGTAGCTTCGGTGTATGGTTTGAGCCCCGTTACATCTTCCGCGCAGGCCGACTCGACTAGTGAGCTATTACGCTTTCTTTAAAGGGTGGCTGCTTCTAAGCCAACCTCCTAGCTGTCTAAGCCTTCCCACATCGTTTCCCACTTAACCATAACTTTGGGACCTTAGCTGACGGTCTGGGTTGTTTCCCTTTTCACGACGGACGTTAGCACCCGCCGTGTGTCTCCCATGCTCGGCACTTGTAGGTATTCGGAGTTTGCATCGGTTTGGTAAGTCGGGATGACCCCCTAGCCGAAACAGTGCTCTACCCCCTACAGTGATACATGAGGCGCTACCTAAATAGCTTTCGAGGAGAACCAGCTATCTCCGAGCTTGATTAGCCTTTCACTCCGATCCACAGGTCATCCGCTAACTTTTCAACGGTAGTCGGTTCGGTCCTCCAGTTAGTGTTACCCAACCTTCAACCTGCCCATGGATAGATCGCCCGGTTTCGGGTCTATTCCCAGCGACTAGACGCCCTATTAAGACTCGCTTTCGCTACGCCTCCCCTATTCGGTTAAGCTCGCCACTGAAAATAAGTCGCTGACCCATTATACAAAAGGTACGCAGTCACCCAACAAAGTGGGCTCCCACTGCTTGTACGCATACGGTTTCAGGATCTATTTCACTCCCCTCTCCGGGGTTCTTTTCGCCTTTCCCTCACGGTACTAGTTCACTATCGGTCAGTCAGTAGTATTTAGCCTTGGAGGATGGTCCCCCCATATTCAGACAAAGTTTCTCGTGCTCCGTCCTACTCGATTTCATGACTAAGAGATTTTCGCGTACAGGGCTATCACCCACTATGGCCGCACTTTCCAGAGCGTTCCGCTAATCTCAAAGCCACTTAAGGGCTAGTCCCCGTTCGCTCGCCACTACTAAGGGAATCTCGGTTGATTTCTTTTCCTCAGGGTACTTAGATGTTTCAGTTCCCCTGGTTCGCTTCTTGCACCTATGTATTCAGTACAAGATAACCATCTTATGATGGCTGGGTTCCCCCATTCAGACATCTCCGGATCAAAGTCTGTTTGCCGACTCCCCGAAGCTTTTCGCAGGCTACCACGTCTTTCATCGCCTCTGACTGCCAAGGCATCCACCGTATGCGCTTCTTCACTTGACCATATAACCCCAAGCAATCTGGTTATACTGTGAAGACGACATTCGCCGAAAATTCGAATTTCTCAGTTAAGAGAACTCACAAATTTTACCTTAGCCTGATCCGTTACCAGTGAAAGTAACGTTCAGTCTATCTTTCTATCACATACCCAAATTTTTAAAGAACGAACTAGTCAAAGACTAGAAATCAACATTCACCATCACAAC
>NZ_JAENSV010000092.1:0-2097 GCF_016613265.1 Pseudomonas sp. MF6751 | reverse complement strand
TTGCGGATGCCGGTCAGTACCTGGAACATCTCGCCGTCGAATTCGATGAACAGTCCGGATTTCATGCGCTCCGGTACGCGGTCGATCACGTCGAGCAGGCGACCTACGCCGCCATCCTCCCGTCGTTCGTGCACGTCAAAGTTGGGCATGGCGGGCCACCTCGATAACCTGGTGGATACCTTTCGCATAGTCAGCGGGGTGAGCCTGCGATGCCGCCTCGAGGTTGATCACCATCGTCTCCACCGGACCGCGATCATCGAACATGCACTTGGGCAGATGGGATGCCTGCTCAATCATCTGCGCGGCGAACTTTCGTCCTTCCCATATTTCTATCTGAGACATAGGGGGTGTCCTTGCCGCGCTGGGCGGCATAAGGTGGGTTAGGGTTTGGCGGGAAACCACTCGGTGTCGTACTCGAACTGGGTCACGCGCTCGATTTCGATGCTTGGCAGCTCGTGACGGAACGTTTCGGTGCCGTAGGGCTTCTTCACGTAGTCCGCTGCCTCTTCCATGAATTTCGCTTTGAAGATGCGAAGCAGGTGGTCGGCGGCTTTCTCGTATTGATCTTCGGGGTAGTTGCCTTCGCAAACACCGCCGCGACAGACTCGCCAAACCACACGTTTGGGCGTTGCCTCAGCGGCTTTGATCTTTTCGTCCATGGCGTCCCGAGCGAACCGGAGTTGATCCAGCGTCAGCGCTGCAACCCAATCTGTGGTGCTGACGTGCTGGGCGTGGCCCATGTGGCACTTTATTTCAGGCATAGCGCATACCTCGCCCGCCGCTCACCGGCAGGCATGTAGGGGGATTGGGGTTAGGGGAGTGTTTTGCCGATTTCGGCGGCGGCGCGGGTGATTGCGCGGCGTGTGGCGCTATACGCGTCGTTGTGGTGCTGCTCCGAAGATGCCTCTCCGCCACCTTTGCCGTCGGGTCGAATGTGCCAAGCATCGGAGATGTTCAGTTCGTACTCGCCATTTGGGCCGACCTTCTCGCCTGTATAAATATCGAGCATTAGGCCAAGTTGAACCGCTAGCCGGAAAGCATCCCCATCGTCGACGAATGGATTCCACTTGCCACGTCCATAGACGAGCAGTGATGGAGACTCAGCGTCGGGCATACAGTCTTCTGGGAAATATCTATCTGTATAGTTTGTGTTTACTTCCATCCCGGAAGCCTTGGCTGCCAGCTCCAGCAATTCTCTGTCAGTCATGACCTTGCCACTCGATAGATGAAGACGTAGGCGAACCAGAGGGGGGCCATCATGGCCTCCTGCTCCGGCTTACATCCTCATCGGTGACGATGTGTGCCGTGATGTGCTTGATCGTGAAGAAATCTGGCTGGCAATGCCTGCGCGCCCAGGCCTTTAGCGGTGCGAGAGCGATCTGCAGTTCTGCCTCGGCCGCCTTGCTTAGGTCTGGATAGGCATCAACCCATTCTCCAGCGTCGCTATCGCAGGCGTTTTCATACATTCGCTCTGTCACATCGTCGGCATCTGGTAGGAAGCGTGCGGGGTCGTCCTTGCACACAGTCCCGCGATAGACCGTGCCGCCTTCGTACAGGCCAGGCCTGTAGCTGGCCGGATGCCCGTCGCCATCGCTGTCGTGGCCGTAGTTGTCCTTGATCAACTCGTCGAGGCTGTCGTAATCCCAGGAGCCGTTTTCACCGTCAAGCGACCACTTTTCACCGAATTCGAGCGCCTGGTAGGCCGTCACCAAGTTCGCGGCAGCTATTGGTAACGCTGCCTTGAATTGCTTGATGTATTCGGCCGGCGACGACCCCCATCTATTAACCAGGCAGTCGTCATCTATCGTAAGCCCATCGTCTTCTGGCTCATCGGATGGCTCGCCGGGCACCATAAAAAACTCACGCTCCACTGCGCACAACAGATCGGAGAAGCGCTTCGTGTTTTCAATATTGACCAAGAGAGTCGATAATTCATGGTTTGAGCTGAGACCGAACACGTTGTAGATGCGGGCCAGTTCTGGCTGATGCTTGGGCATGACGATACCTGTCCTTGCCGCTATAGCGGCTGACTTTGAAGGGGGAGGGGTTACAGGTTTTGCGGGTGGAGTACGGATGTACTCCTATCGGGATTTGGCG
>NZ_JAENSV010000091.1:0-2222 GCF_016613265.1 Pseudomonas sp. MF6751 | reverse complement strand
CATACCGCAAAACGTGGCGCGCAAATTACGGCAAGCAGGCTTTGCCGAATCTCTCCAAATGAACGCCGATGACGACGGCGACAACGACTGACGCCGCATAACTCCACCACTCCACCGCCCGGGCATGCCCGGCAAGGAAACAGCTGTGTCCGAAGTAAAGCGTTACCACGTAACCGAAACAGGGCTTGTAGAGGGTGAATCACTGGGGAGGCTCAGTGTTGTGCTGGCGGCTGACTTCGACCGCGTAACCGCCGGGCGTGACGTGGCTCTGGCTGAGCTTGGGCGCTATCAATCACTTTTCAATCAGGCGCAGAAGGCAATCGACCGCCTGAACGAACTTCATCGTAAGCGCATGGCTGAAATTGGACGGAGCCTGACCGCAGCGGATGAGCGGGTGGATCTGCTGGAGGGGTTGGTCGGCGAGGTGCTGGATGCTGTAGGGCGTGAGCCGCTGGACTTAGACGCTGTTCTGAGGTTACGCGCCCGTATGCGCGCCGCACTCAAGCCAGCAGAGGGTGTTGGCGATGCCTGACGTAGCCGTGCTGTTCGTTCAGCCTGACGGGTGCTATGCCAATGACCCATCGATCGATGCATGGCCTGAGTCGCGAGACGCTAGAAGGTATAGCGGTTGCCTTCCGGTTGTTGCCCACCCCCCTTGCCAGCTTTGGGGGCCGATGGCTGCCATCAATTTCAAGCGCTGGGGTGGTGAGCACAACCGCCCAGGCAATGACCATGGCTGCTTTGCTTCGGCACTGGCTTCGGTGCGCGCAAACCGTGGCGTGCTTGAGCATCCGAAAGCGTCTCGGGCATGGGCTGCGCACGGACTCACCAAGCCAGCCGCGATTGGCTGGCAACCATGCGGCAAAGGCTGGGTTTGTGAGGTATGGCAGTCGGCATACGGGCATCGGGCCAACAAGGCAACATGGCTCTACTTCGTTGGAGAACAGAAACCCTTCGACCTTGACTGGTCGCGTCCGCAGGGTACGCACCAAATTGGGTTCCAGGACCAGCGCGGAAAGGCCGCTAACAAACCGACGCGGTACAAGCGTGAGGCAAATGCGACGCCGAAGGCATTCAAAGATGTGCTGATTCAACTGGCCAGGTTCTCGAGGATCAAGCCATGAAAGCCCAACTCCCCGCCTACTGCTGGTGCCTGCTGGCACTGGCACAACTGATTTGAGGTGACTTATGAGTGCAGTTGTAGAGGTAATTCAAAACAAGTCGGGCAGTTGGACTGCTCGCGGCCAGTACGGTGGAGTTTACGCCGAAGTGACCTGCTCAACTCGGTTCCAGGCTGTCGCAGCGCTGGATAAGGCCCTTCACGCTTTCGAAAATAAGGACTAAAAGCAATGACCACCAACCAAACGATTGACGGAGTGCCGCGTGCGACTCTTTCGGACGCTTTCGACGAGCTACCAGACTGGAATACGCCGGCGGCTACAAAGCTGCGCGCCCTGCTGGATGCGCCTATTTGCAAGACGCCTTCGGGCGCTGAATGTCATGGTGACGGCGTTGGCCCTTGCAAGAAGTGTCCAGCCGTCCAGCCCCAGCCCGACCCAGTGCTATGCAAATTCTATGACGTGACTGACTGGCCGGGCCTGGTGCGTGAACTGGTGGGCCATGTCGCCCAGCTCCAGGATTCGGCAAAGCGCAACGTCAAGCCTTGGGAAGACACTTTCCCACCGACACTGCTGCCGGCCTACATCGAGCGCGTGAATGCTGAGAATTCAGCCGCCCAGCCCCAGGGCGAGCCGGTGGCGTGGCAGTACGAGTTCGGCGGCAAGTGGTACAACGGCGACGACCGTATCAAGGGCCACTACAAGAACACGGTTGAAGCCGGGTACCCGGTAAGGAGCCTCTACGCCGGGCAGCCCGCGCCGGTAGCGGTGGTGCCCGATGGCTTCATGCTGGTCGAGCGCGGCATCTGGACAGAGGAACAGGTTGATTCGGCTGCGAAGTGCATCGCCATGCTTAAGGGTGTTCCTGGCATGACCGACAGGGATTTGGCTATGGCTGCCATGGATGCAGGGCAGTGCAAGGCGCCGGACATAACGCTATCTGATATTGCCTGCATCGACGACGTAACCCGCCTGAACGCCAAATCCCGATAGGAGTACATCCGTACTCCACCCGCAAAACCTGTAACCCCTCCCCCTTCAAAGTCAGCCGCTATAGCGGCAAGGACAGGTATCGTCATGCCCAAGCATCAGCCAGAACTGGCC
>NZ_JAENSV010000090.1:0-2689 GCF_016613265.1 Pseudomonas sp. MF6751 | reverse complement strand
CAGATGCATTCTTTATCGGCGCTTGGGTGAAAGGAGGAGGGGCGAAATCTCCCACGGTCTGTACTGCGTCAACAGTCAGAATCGGGCTTTGTCCCTTCTCCTCCCTTCAAGTCCTAGCATACAAGCGTGCTTGCTCGCGAAGACGTCGGTCCATTGAACATTGATGTGACTGATCCACCGCTTTCGCGAGCAAGCCCGCTCCCACAGAGGAGTTGTGCTTGACTGGCTGGTATTCGGGATTTGCCCCGTTTTCATTTGTGACGAGCCGAATATTTGCGCGCAACGACAACGCCGCCCACTAGCAGCGCTGCGCCTATTGCAACCATCCCATAGGGCGTACGGCGGGTTTGCCGCCAGCCGCCTTCGACACGACGTTCGCCGCTTGCCGGGGTGTAGAGGTTTCCCGCCGACGTGGCGGCGCGCTGGCTGCGCTCCAGGCCGAGGCGGGTGAGCCAACCGGATAACCGGGCAAAGCCGGGCAGCAAAAAATGCGCGACGCGGGCCACGGTGGCAGCGCTGCCTACCGTGGTGCTGTCCCTCGGTTGCAGCGCACAGGCCACCATCGCTTGCGCGACTTTATGCGGGTCATAGACCGGTGGCGGTGGCGTCAAGGTGTGGCCGGTAAAATTGCCGCCATCGCGAAAGCCTGGCGTGTCCATCACGGCGGGATAGATGTCGCACACATGAATATCGGGGTAATCAGTCAGCTCCCCACGCAGTGCTTCAGTCAGGCCGCGCAGGCCGTATTTACTGGCTGAGTAGGCGACGGCATAGGACTGGGCTACCCAACTGCCCAGCGACAAGGTGTTGATCAGAATGCCGCGGTGCTGGGCTTTGAAATAAGGCCACACTACGTGGGCGCCGCGCAGGTACCCGAGCAGGTCGGTTTGCAGCACCTGTTCGTGGGCTTCCAGGGGCGTGTCCTCGAAACTGCCGACGGCGCCTACTCCGGCGTTGTTGATCCAGATATCGATGCGGCCATTGCCGAAGGCCGCCGCCTGTTCGGCAAGGGCGCGCATCTGGTCGCCCTGGGTTACATCGGTTTTAACGGCGATGGCCTCGGCGCCACGCGCAGCGCATTCCTCGACCACCTCTTCCAAGGCTTTTTCATCTCGGGCCGCCAACACCAAGCGGGTACTTTGCTCGGCAAAGGCGTGAGCAGCCGCGCGGCCAATGCCACTGGAGGCGCCTGTGATCACCACGGTTTTGCCGTGCAATTTCCCCTTGGCCTGCATGACGCCAGGCGAATCCTCGGGCACGTGGACGGGCAACGGGTGCAGTTGCAGGCGGGTACCGTCAGTCAGTACCAGGGTCAGGTTCTCGAGGGTACCGGCGACGCGGTCGGGAAACACCGGTTCGCCTGTGGCGTCGAGCTCATCATAAATAAACGTCTGGCCCTCAAGCCATCCGACGGCCGTCATCAATTCAGGGCCCAGGTAATATTTTCCATCCAGGAAAAAACCGCTGAAGTTCGGTGTGCGCTCCAGGTTTTCCACGGCGTATCGCTCGCCAGGCCTCATTCCGGTTGCGGTATCAATCATCATGACATCCTCCTTTGGCTGGTCTTGGGTAGAGAAAGGCCCGCAAATGATCGTTCAATCCAAATGACTGAATGGCGGTGTCAGTGTTGATGGGCCTTCAGGGTCGGGTCGGCGATCTGGATAACCGTGCCCTGGCGCCACGCGTCCGCGCCGGGCGCGATGGGCGGCGCGGGGATATCGGCGCGCGTCTTTTTCTTGTCGGCACTGTCGATGCCCAGGCGTTTATCTCGTTCGGCGACCATACGCGGGTCAGCCTGGCCATCAGCGGTAAACCCCATCATCAGCTGAGGCACGCCTAAAGGCAGGCGTTTATCCAGATCGGTATGCCAGGTGTGCCAGGTCTTGCCGTAGGTGTGCACCAGCTTCTCCATCAGCGCATGTTCCGCCACCTCAGGAATTCCCGGAGCGACCAGTTGCCCTGACTTCACTTCATGCACATGGCTGTGCCACAGCGCCTGTTCAGGCGCGGGCAGCGTGTTGAACTGCGCCTCGCTGATGATGTACTCCACGCCCATCAACTTTGCATCCTTGCGGTTGCCATCGTAGATCACACACTGGATGACCTCCTCATTGAGGATTGCGCAGTAGTGATGCGCTTCCATTTGCACATCGGGATGGCCGTTGTAGAAGTGAAAACCGTCCAGGTAGGCGTTCAGGGCATCAATCGGTGGGCGTGATTGCAGCAGGGCGGCGCCGGCTTCCAGCGTTCGGGTCGAAGGCGTTGTCGGCTTCCCAGGAGCCTCGACATTCGAAGGTGAGTTGTTGCCAGCGCAGGCGCTGAGCAGGGACAGTGTTATTGCGGCGGATAGGGATTGGGTTACTCGGTGGGTTGGGGTGTCAGTCATGGTCGGCTGTCTCCTGTTGCCGGTAATCTGCGCCAGGTTTGATCCTGTTCTTATTGGAAAGACGAGCGTACGGGGCGTTCAAAATGCTTTGAGTTGAACACCCACTCATGTGCGAGCTGGCTTGCCTGCGATGACGGCCTCACCGCTGGCCCCTATCTACCTGACACCCCGCGATCAAAACTGTGGGAGATTCTATGGTTGAGGGGCAACCCTCAACCAACTTTTGGTTGATATTCGCTTTGCCCTTTCAGCAGAGCGAACACCACCCGAGCAAGCTTGCGGGCCAGTATTACCAACGCCTGT
>NZ_JAENSV010000009.1:0-170680 GCF_016613265.1 Pseudomonas sp. MF6751 | reverse complement strand
TGCCCAGGTGGTGAAATTGGTAGACACGCCAGCTTCAGGTGCTGGTGATCGCAAGGTCGTGGAAGTTCGAGTCTTCTCCTGGGCACCAAATTCAGATCAAACCCGCGAAAGCGGGTTTTTTCGTTTCAGGCCTCTGATTTTTAACGGAAAAATTGATTTATATTTTTCGAATCAGGGGTTTACAGATCAAAAGCCCCGCCGTATAGTTCGCCCCATCAACAGCGGCAACGTTGTTAGATAATGCCCAGGTGGTGAAATTGGTAGACACGCCAGCTTCAGGTGCTGGTGATCGCAAGGTCGTGGAAGTTCGAGTCTTCTCCTGGGCACCAAATTCAGATCAAACCCGCGAAAGCGGGTTTTTTCGTTTCCGGGGTTTGAAAACTTCCCCAGTGATTTTCCCCTCATCCGCACTTGAGAAGATTTATCGTTTATCCTTGCAATGATTTGTTGCATATAAGCGAGGAACACTTCGGATGATGATCCGTGACAACCGACTCAAGACATCCCTTCTGCGCGGCCTGACCCTCACCCTACTCAGCCTGACCCTGCTCTTGCCCGCCGCCCATTCTGCCGACAAGGTCTCCCTGACCTTATACAACGGCCAACACAAAGAAGTCGGCGATGAACTCGCCAAGGCCTTCGAAGCCAAGACCGGCATCCACGTCAACGTGCGCAAAGGTAGCAGCAACCAGCTGGCCAGCCAGGTCGTCGAAGAAGGTGAGCGCTCCCCTGCCGACGTCATCTACACCGAAGAATCACCGCCCCTGAACAAACTCGGCGAGCAAGGCCTGTTGGCAAAAATCGATGCCAGCACCCTCGATGTACTGCCCAAGGATTACGTGGGCAAAAACGGCGACTGGATGGGCGTGACCGCACGCACCCGCGTCGTAGCCTTCAACCCCAAACTGATTGCCGAAAAAGACCTGCCCAAGTCGGTACTGGATTTTGCCGGCCCCGAGTGGCAAGGCAAAGTCGGCTTCGTCCCCACCAGCGGCGCGTTCCAGGAGCAAGCCGTGGCGATCATCAAGCTGCACGGTCGCGAAGCCGCAGAAGAATGGCTGACCGGCCTGCGCGCCTTCGGCAAGGTGTACAGCAACAATATGGTCGCCCTCAAGGCCGTGGAAAAAGGCGAAGTGGCCACCGTGCTGGTGAATAACTACTACTGGTTTGCCCTGAAAAAGGAAAAAACCAATCTGGATTCCCAACTGCACTACTTCACCGATGGTGATGCTGGCGGCTTGATCACCGTATCCTCCGCTGCCGCACTCAAATCCAGCAAGCATCCCAAAGAAGCTCAGCAATTGCTGGCATTCATGACCAGCGAAGAAGGCCAGCGCGTGATCACCAACACGTCGGCCGAGTACCCGCTGCGCAAGGGCATGGAATCGAACCGCGGCCTCAAGCCATTTAGCGAGCTGCAGCCGCCGAAAGTCACCCCCGCAGACCTGGGCAACGCCGAAGAAGCCCTGGAGCTGGAACGTGACGTTGGCCTGAACTGATGAACCCATCGCTTTCCGTCGCGGGGTTCACCCCCCGTCGCAAACGCCCGTCGATCTGGCTGCTGCTACCCGTGCTGTTGCTGGTTGGCCTGAGCCTGTTGCCGCTCGCCTACGTAGGGCTCAAAGCCTGGCAGGCGGGCTGGACGGAGGCGGTGCATCTCCTGTGGCGGCCTTATGTGTTCGGACTGCTGCGCAACACCCTGGCGCTGATGGTCGGCGTGACCCTGACCTGCGGCGTGATCGGCCTGTCCCTGGCCTGGCTGCTGGAGCGCAGTAACCTGCCAGGGCGGCGCATCTGGGGTGTGGTCCTGTGCCTGCCGTTTGCGGTGCCGGCGTTCGTCAGCAGTTTTACCTGGGTGTCGCTGAGCGCCCAGTTCGAGGGGCTTGGCGGCGCGATCCTGGTGATGAGCCTGTCCAAATACCCGCTGGTATTTCTGCCGGTGGCGGCAACGCTACGCAATCTTGACCCCTCCCTGGAAGAATCGGCCCGCACGCTGGGGCTCAACCGCTGGGGCGTGTTCTTTCGCATCACCCTGCCGCTGCTGTGGCCATCGCTGCTGGCCGGCTCACTATTGATCGCATTGCACATGCTGGTGGAATTCGGCGCGCTGTCGATCATTGGCCTGCAGACCTTCACCACCGCGATCTACCAGCAGTTCGAACTGGAATTCAGCAATGCCAATGCGGCAATGCTCTCGGCAGCGCTGCTGGTGATGTGCCTGACCCTGCTATGGCTGGAACTGCGCATACGCGGCAAAGGCCGGCACGTGCGCATCGGCCAGGGCGCGGCGCGGCACGCCGAGCAGGTTCGACTGGGCAAGTGGACGCCATTGGGCCAGGTGTATTGCCTGGCGCTAGCGATCATTGGCAGCGGCATTCCGCTGGGGATGCTCGGGTATTGGTTGGCAGTCGGTTCGTCGGCAGCGTTTCCGATGGCCGAGATCGGTGAGGCGCTGCTGTCTTCCCTGGCGCTCTCGCTGGGCGGCGCCGCACTGTGCCTGGTACTGGCAGTACCGGTTGGTTTGCTGGTGGTGCGCTACAAAGGGCAACTGGCGATATGGGCCGAACGCTTGCCGTACCTACTGCATGCCCTGCCCGGCCTGGTGATTGCGTTGACCCTGGTGTATTTCGCCCTGCATTACGTGCCGGCGCTGTACCAGACCTCGGCATTGCTGCTGATTGCTTATGCGCTGCTGTTTTTGCCATTGGCGCAGGCGCCGATTCGTACAGCGCTGAACAAGGCGGCGCCACAGTTGGAAGAGGCGGCGCGCACGTTAGGCGCATCGTCCTTCAGTGCGTTTTGCCGGGTGACGCTGCCAATTATCTTTCCGGCGCTGGGGGCGGCGTTTGCCTTGGTGTTCCTGGATGCGATGAAGGAATTGACGGCGACATTGCTGCTGAGCCCGACCGGGCTGAATACCTTGGCGACGGCCGTCTGGGCGCATACCTCGAATGTGGAATTTGCGGCGGCGGCGCCGTATGCAGCGTTGTTGATTCTGGTGTCGGGGTTGCCGGTGTATCTGCTTACGACGCGGATGTATTTGAGCCGCTGAAACAGCTATCGCAGGCAAGCCAGCTCCCACAGTTGACCGCGCTCCAACTTTGGAATGCAGTTGAATGTGGGAGCTGGCTTGCCTGCGATGAGGCCCGTCCAGACAACCTCAAGCCCTGAACTGCCCCAAGCTCGCCTTCAACTGCGCCGCCAACCCATCCAGCACCTTCCCACTGGCCGTCGTCTCCACCACCGCTTGCGCCGCACGCTCGGCCTGGGCATGGATCACCTCCACGCGCCCACGCACCGCATGCGCGCCCTGGGCTTGATGCTCGGCCGCGCGCGTCGCCAGGCCAATCGCCGCATGCACCTGCTCCACAGAAGCCTGCACCGTCTGCTGCAAGCGCACGCTGTCGCGCAGCACCAGCAAGCCCTCACTGGCCTGGCGCCCCGCCTTGCCGATGGTTTCCACCGCCTCACGCGCGCCCTGCTGCAATGCCACGATATGCGCCTGGATATCGCCAGTGGAGCTTTGAGTCTTGCTCGCCAGCGCACGCACTTCATCGGCCACCACCGCAAAGCCGCGGCCAGTCTCGCCAGCCCGTGCCGCCTCGATGGCCGCGTTGAGAGCGAGCAGGTTGGTTTGCTCGGCGATGCCATGAATCACGGTCAACACCACTTCAATCTGTTCGCTTTGCTGCGCCAGCCGTTCGATCACCTGGGAACCGGCCTGCACCTGCCCCGCCAACGCCTCGATCAAGCTACCGACTTCAGCCGAGGTTCGTGAGTTTTCATCCGTGGCCTGGCGAATATCCACCACCTGCTGCAAGGCCGCCTGCATAGCGTGGCTTTCGGCCTGGGCCTCGTCGGCCATTTGCGACAAAGCGCGCAAACTCTCGGCCACTTCATCACGCTGCAAGCCCGCCGCCGCATCGGCGCCAGCATTGCGCAACGTCATGGCGCCGATTTCCACGCCAGTACGCTGGGCCACGTCGCCTGCCTCCCGTACGATGGGCTGCAACTTATCCACAAAGCGATTGACCGCCGAGGCCATATCGCCGATTTCATCCTTGCTGTTGATCTGCACGCGCTTGGTGAGGTCGCCCTCGCCGGCCGCCAGATCATCCATCGCGGCAATCAGCAACTTCAGGCGATTGACCACGCGTCGCCCCAGCACAATGGCGATCAGCAGCAATACCCCAAGCCCCACCAGTGCCAGGCCCATCCCGATACGCCAACGCAGGGTGCCCGCCGCGTCTTGCACGGCGCTGGCGGTATTGGCCGTCATTTGCGTGGCAGTGGCTTGCGCCGATTGCAGCCGGGCGCCCATGGCGTTGGCGCTGTCAGCTGCGGCTCCCTTGAGGCTATCACCCACCAGTTGATCACCGCTGGCGATCAGCGCGGCAAAGCGCTTATCCAACGCTTGCAGGTTTGCCTCAACCGTCGCGGTCGACACACCCATGCGCACCTTGCCGATTTCCACGCCGTTGGGGCTGATGGAGGCTTCGACGTAATACACGGAGGGGTCTGTCTTGGCCGCGTCCAGCACCTTGTCCAGCGCACGCTCCCCTGCGCCCTTCGCCAGCAGGGCCTGGTTGATAGGGTTTTCGCGATTCAGGTAACGGGTCAAGTGCTCGCCCGCAGCGTCGTCATACACCACAAACAGCACATTGGGGTTGCGCTGGGCCCGGCGGGCAAACTCTGAAAGGGTCGGCACGTCACTGTCCCACATGGCACGGGGCGCGACCGAGGCCAGCAGTTGCGCCATGTCATTGGCGGAGTCCTGCAGGTCTTTTTCCAGCGTCGCACGCAACTGCTTTTGCTCTTCCTGCAAACGCGTGGAAAGCCCGGCTGTCAGTCGCTGGCGCGTGCTGGCGGACAGGCTGTCCAGGCTGGACGTGACTTCCTTGCCAGCCTGGGCCAGTTCGCCAGACAACTTCTGGCTATCAATGCCCAGGCGATTGCCCAAATCGGCTTCCAGCGCCGTCACCGTGCTCCGCGTCAGCGCGACGGCCACCAGCACTTGCACCAAAAGGGCGATACCAAGGGTAACGAACACCGGCCGCAACAGACGGCTTTGTAACAACGAGAGAACGGCAGACACTGGAAATCCCTCCACCACGGGTGCCATTAATTTGATAGCACCTCGAAAGAGGGAAACACAGCAAGGGTCGTGCCGCTTGCCAGGCAGAAACGACAAAGGGCTCCCGAAGGAGCCCTTTGCTTTTCACATCAACAGCTTATTACGCGAACGGGTGACGCAGAACGATGGTCTCGTTGCGGTCCGGGCCGGTCGAAATAATGTCGATCGGTGCACCGATCAGCTCTTCCACGCGCTTGATGTAGGCGCGAGCATTGGCTGGCAGTTCTTCCAGGGTCTTGGCGCCCCCGGTCGATTCGGTCCAGCCTGGCACTTCTTCGTACACAGGCTGCAGGCCCACGTAGCTGTCAGCGTCAGTCGGGGCAACATCGTTGCCTTGGGCGTCTTTGTAGCCGACGCAGATGTTGATGGCTTCCAGACCGTCGAGTACGTCCAGCTTGGTCAGGCAGATGCCCGAGATGCTGTTCACATCGATAGCGCGACGCAGGATAACGGCATCGAACCAGCCGCAACGACGAGCACGGCCAGTGGTGGCGCCGAATTCGTGGCCTTGCTTGGCCAGGTGCGCGCCGACGTCGTCGAACAGC
Organism: Pseudomonas sp. MF6751; assembly: GCF_016613265.1. Lineage (NCBI taxonomy): Bacteria > Pseudomonadati > Pseudomonadota > Gammaproteobacteria > Pseudomonadales > Pseudomonadaceae > Pseudomonas > Pseudomonas sp. MF6751. The sequence continues at coordinate 165,001 of NZ_JAENSV010000009.1, read as the reverse complement.
TCAGTCGGGAACGGGCCCGAACCTACGCGAGTGGTGTAGGCCTTGGTGATACCCAGGATGTAGTCCAGGAACATCGGGCCAACGCCAGAACCGGTCGCAACGCCGCCAGCGGTGGTGTTGGAGCTGGTCACGTACGGGTAGGTACCGTGGTCGATGTCCAGCAACGAGCCCTGGGCACCTTCGAACATGATGTCCTTGCCAGCGCGACGCAGATCGTGCAGCTCGGCCGTCACGTCCAGCATCAGCGGCTTGAGCAGCTCAGCGTATTCCTTGCACTCGGCCAGGGTCTTTTCAAACTCGATGGCTGGCTCTTTGTAGTAACCGACCAGCATGAAGTTGTGGTAATCCACCAGTTCACGCAGTTTGTCTTCAAAGCGCGGCATGTTGAGCAGGTCGCCCACACGCAGGCCACGACGTGCAACCTTGTCTTCGTAGGCCGGGCCGATGCCGCGACCGGTGGTGCCGATCTTCAGCTCGCCACGCGCCTTTTCACGGGCCTGGTCCAGCGCAACGTGGAAGGACAGGATCAGCGGGCAGGACGGGCTGATACGCAGGCGCTCGCGCACCGGTACGCCTTTCTCCTCCAGCTTGGTGATCTCGCGCAGCAGGGCGTCAGGTGCAACCACCACGCCATTGCCGATCAGGCACTGCACGCCTTCGCGCAGGACACCCGACGGGATCAGGTGCAAGACAGTTTTTTCGCCATCGATGACCAGGGTGTGGCCAGCGTTGTGACCACCTTGGTAGCGCACTACGGCGGCAGCATGTTCGGTCAGCAGATCAACGATCTTGCCTTTGCCCTCATCACCCCATTGGGTGCCCAGGACTACGACATTCTTACCCATAACACTTGTCCTCATTCGCGCAAACTTGGTGCCGGCGATGGCCGGCAGGAAAACTCAAGAAGCCAGTGGCGATACTTGCCAAAGCCCGTTCTGCTGAATCAATTGCCGGTCGCAGTCCGCTTCACGGGCGGCGGCCAATGGCTGCCCAGGCAAGGCCTGGACTACACGCTGACCCTCACGGCGTAACTGGCAAACCTGCTGCCAGAGCGCTGCGTCCGTACTGTCGGGCATCCAGATGCCACCAGACGGCAGCTCGACCTCAGCACGCCCCAGGGTCACCAGGGTTTTCAAATCGGTGGAAAAACCAGTGGCCGGACGCGCACGACCGAAGTCGGCGCCGATATCGTCATAGCGACCACCTTGGGCGATGGCCTGGCCAACACCCGGGACGAATACCGCGAACACCACACCGGTGTGGTAGTGGTAGCCGCGCAATTCACCCAGATCAAAATACAGCGGCAGCTCCGGGAACCGTGCCGACAGGCGCTCGGCAATTGCCAGCACATCGTCCAGTGCTGCCAATACCGGTGCCGGCGCATTGGCCAGGCGCTCACGCGCAGCCACCAGCACTTCACGGCCGCCGCACAGGTCTACCAGCGCCCGCAGCATGCCAGCCAGCTCAGCAGGCACACCTTCGGTGAGAGCGATCACTTCATCGATCGCCTTGCGCTGCAGGGCATCGAACAACTGTTGCTCCACTTCACCGGACAACCCGGCAGCACGCGCCAGGCCACGGTAGATACCGACGTGGCCCAGGTCCATGTGCACGTCCGGCACATCCGCCAGTTGCAGCATGGCCAGCATCAGGCTGATCACTTCCACATCGCTGCTCGGGCTGGCATCGCCGTACAACTCGGCGCCCAACTGGATCGGGCTACGGGAAGACGACAAGGCGCGCGGCTGGGCATGCAGTACGCTGCCGGCGTAGCACAGGCGGCTCGGGCCTTCACGACGCAGGGTGTGCGCATCGATGCGCGCCACTTGTGGCGTGATGTCGGCACGGAACCCCATTTGCCGGCCCGATTGCGGGTCGATGACCTTGAAGGTGCGCAGATCCAGGTCCTGGCCCGCGCCGGTCAGCAGGGATTCCAGGTACTCGATATGGGGAGTCACGACAAACTCGTAACCCCAGCTCTGGAACAGATCCAACACCTGGCGACGCGCTACTTCAATGCGCGCAGCTTCTGGTGGCAGTACTTCTTCGATGCCATCTGGCAGCAGCCAGCGGTCTACCGTTGCCATTACGCCATTCCCCTTTGATCCGGGCGGCCAGCCCTCGGCCGAGCCTTGAGTGAAGCAGAAAATACCCGCCCCCTTGCATAAACCACGCGCAAGAGCGACGTGACGAACGGCCTGCAAACGGCCTCGTCGGGCACTTTCCTCGAAAAACCTGTCACGCCTGCCGAATCAAACATGCAGACGCAAAAAAGCCGGGAATTTCCCGGCTGCCGCATCATACACCCGTTTTCTGAAAGGATCACCCCGCCAGGCATTTTAGCCGCCCGACGGAGTGCGCCTTACAGAATCACGGGCTGGTTACTTGGACTTTTCCAGGTAGCGGAAGAAGTCGCTGCTTGGGTCCAACACCAGTACGTCGGTTTTGTTCGCGAAGCTTTCACGGTAGGCGCGCAGGCTACGGTAGAACGCGTAGAACTCCTGGTCCTGGCCGTAGGCCTTGGCGTAGATCGCCGCGGCTTGAGCATCGCCGTCACCACGAGCCTCTTCAGACTCACGATAGGCTTCTGCCAGCAGTACACGACGCTGACGGTCGGCATCGGCACGGATACCTTCAGCCAACTCGTTACCCTTGGCGCGGTGCTCACGCGCTTCACGCTCACGCTCGGTGCTCATACGCTCGAACACGCTGCGGTTCACTTCCTTGGGCAAGTCAATGGCCTTGACGCGAACGTCGACCACTTCAATACCCAGCTCTTTTTCCGCCATGGTGTTCAGCGAGCGAGTGATGTCAGCCATCAGCGCATCACGTTCACCGGATACCACCTCGTGCAGGGTGCGCTTACCAAACTGGTCACGCAGGCCCGATTCCAGACGACGGGACAAACGCTCGTCGGCAATCTGCTTGAGGCCGGAAGTCGCAGTGTAGAAGCGCTCGGCATCCTTGACGCGCCACTTGGCGTAGGCGTCAACCATCACGGCTTTCTTTTCCAGGGTCAGGAAGCGCTGTGTCGGTGCATCCAGGGTCATCAGGCGGGCGTCGAACTTGCGCACCTGGTTGACGTAGGGGACTTTCACATGCAGGCCCGGCTGGACATCCGCCTGGACCACGCGACCGAATTGCAGCAGCACCGCACGCTCGGTCTGAGCGACGATGTAGAAGCAGTTCCAGGCAGCGATGACCACGACGACGCCCACAATCAGGGCGGTCAGCGATTTATTGCTCATCAACGGCTCTCCCTGGTACGTGTTTGCTGTTGCAGCAAGTCAGCGGCCGCACGGGCGCTCGCTTCGTTGGCAGCGGCATTCGAACCGGTGGACGGTGCACTGGCGCCGCTACGACCACCTTCGATCATCTTGTCCAGCGGCAGGTACAGCAGGTTGTTCTGCCCACCTTTGCTGCCGGTCACGAGAACCTTGCTGGTGTTGCTGAAGACTTCCTGCATGGTGTCCAGGTACAGACGCTCGCGGGTCACTTCAGGAGCCTTGCGGTACTCGGCGACCAGTTTTGTGAAACGATCTGCCTCACCCTTGGCGCGGGAGACCACTTCATCGCGGTAACCGTTGGCATCTTCAAGGATGCGCTGGGCCTGACCACGGGCTTCCGGCACAACGCCGTTGGCATAGGTTTCAGCCTGGTTGCGCGAACGCTGCTCGTCTTCACGTGCACGGATCACGTCGTCAAAGGCTTCCTGCACTTCACGCGGTGCCGCTGCGCTCTGTACGTTCACCTGGGTAACGGTGATACCGGTGCGGTAAGTGTCGAGGAAGCGTTGCAGACGCTCCTTGATTTCGCTGGCCATCAACTCACGACCTTCGGTAAGCACCTGGTCCATGGCGGTGGAACCCACCACGTGGCGCAGGGCACTTTCGGTTGCGTGTTGCAGGCTGATTTCCGGCTGATCAACGTTCAGCACGAAGTCTTGCAGGTTGCTGATCTTGTACTGCACGGTCAGCGGCACTTCGACGATGTTCTCGTCTTCGGTCAGCATCTGGCCCTGCTTGGTGTACGCACGCTCACGCGTCACGTTCTCCATGTACTTCTTGTCGATCGGCGGGAAATAGATGTTCAGGCCTGGCCCGACAGTCTCGTAGTACTTGCCGAAGCGCAGCACCACGGCTTGCTCCTGCTCGTCCACCACGTAGACCGCGCTGTACAGCCATACGGCCGCGAGCACGACAAGACCAAGGCCCAGCAGGCCATAGCCACCGCCCTTGCTTGTGCGACCGCCGTCGTCACCACCACGTTTTTTTCCACCACCGAACAACCCATTCAGGCTTTCCTGCAGCTTTCGGAAGGCCTCGTCGAGATCCGGTGGCCCCTTGCGGTCGCCATTATTGCGGCGCTTACCACCCCAAGGATCCTGATTATTCGAGTTGCCACCCGGCTCATTCCAAGCCATAGCGCTCTCCATCTGATAAAGCAAAGACGCACCCACGGCGCGCCGACCAATGCTACAGAATGCCTGCTACTGCGGCACAACCGCTTTCTCAGGCTTTTATTGCAAAGTGTGTTGTTCGATGAACTCTGCCGGTACAACACCCTCTCGGCTGACCAGCCGATTGAGTTCCGAGCGTGGCAATCGAACAGCCAGCAAGCTGACACCTTCTTCGTCGTGCTCTTCTTTCTGTACCGCGCCCAACTCGAAAAATTGTGCACGCAGTCGAGCAAAACGCTGCGGCAAGCGCAAGGTGCCGACGAACAAATCGCTGCCGAGCAATTCGGCAATGGCTTGTTCCAGCAACTCCAAGCCACTGCAATCTCGCGCCGACAACCAGACCCGCTGGGGCTTGCCGTTCTCGTCGCGCTGGATCTGTGGCTCAACGCCTTCAAGCAAATCGAGTTTGTTATAGACCTCGAGGATCGGCAAGTCCTGGGCACCAATCTCGCCCAGCACCACCATGACCTGTTCAATCTGCAACATACGATCCGGTTCGGCCGCATCGATCACGTGCAACAGCAGGTCGGAATTGCTCGACTCTTCGAGCGTAGACCGAAATGCCTCGACGAGCTTGTGGGGCAGGTGACGAATGAAACCCACAGTATCGGCCAGCACAATCGGCCCCAGGTCGTCGATGTCCAGACGCCGCAGGGTCGGGTCGAGGGTGGCGAACAGTTGGTCGGCCGCGTACACATCCGACTTGGTCACGTTATTGAACAACGTGGACTTGCCGGCGTTGGTGTACCCCACCAGGGACACGGTCGGGATATCCGCACGGGAACGGCCACGTCGCGACTGTTCACGCTGGCTGCGCACTTTTTCGAGGCGGCCCTTGATCTGGCGCAGGCGAACCCGCAGCAGACGCCGGTCGGTTTCCAGCTGGGTTTCACCCGGGCCACGCATGCCGATACCGCCACCCTGACGCTCAAGGTGAGTCCAGCCGCGAACCAGGCGCGTGCTCATGTGGTCAAGCTGGGCCAGTTCAACCTGGAGCTTACCTTCATGGGTGCGGGCGCGTTGGGCGAAAATATCGAGAATCAGACCGGTACGGTCGATCACGCGACACTCGAAAACACGTTCGAGGTTACGTTCCTGACTGGGCGTGAGGGTGTGATTGAAGATCACCAGATCGGCTTCTTCGGCATGAACCAGGTCGCGCAGTTCCTCGACCTTGCCGCTGCCAATCAGGTATTTGGCGGTTGGCCGATGACGCGGCACGTTAAAAAACGCAACGGTCTCGGCGCCGGCCGAATTTGCCAACTCCTGAAACTCCTGCGGATCTTCGCGCGCCTCAGGGTCCTGTCCATCCAAGTGAACGAGGATTACTCGCTCACCACCACCGTGGCGCTCAAAGAACAAAGGAGACTCCTATCAGGCGTTACCTGGCTCAGCGTCACCCTGTTCATCACCTGCTGCGCTAGGCAGACGGATTGGACGAACTGGAACGACTGTCGAGATAGCGTGCTTGTAAACCATCTGGCTGACGGTGTTTTTCAGCAGGATAACGAATTGGTCGAACGACTCGATCGTACCCTGCAGCTTGATGCCGTTGACCAGATAGATGGAAACCCCAACTTTCTCTTTACGTAAAGTATTCAAGTAAGGGTCTTGTAGCGAATGCCCTTTTGACATGTGCCGCACTCCTTTAAGGATCAATAATAAAAAATCGGAAAATAGATAGCTTATGGCCGTCACACCCCCAAGGATAGACGGCAATTGCAAGGACTCAGCTCAATATGGAGACCGTTCCCAAGTATTTCAAGGCGCGTGACAGATTGTCGCTGTCCAGGCTGTCCAACCAGTGCAAATCGCTCCAGCTGCGCAGCCAGGTGAACTGGCGCTTCGCCAATTGGCGCGTGGCAATGATGCCGCGCTCCTGCATTTCGGCGGACGTCAGCTTGCCATCCAGATGATCCCAGACTTGGCGGTAGCCTACAGCACGTATCGAAGGCAGCCCTGCATGCAGGTCGCCTCTTGAACGCAATGCTACGACCTCGTCCACAAACCCCTGTTCCAACATTATTGTGAATCTTTGTGCAATTCGTTCATGCAACACCTGGCGGTTTGCCGGAGCGATGGCCAGATTCGCCACAGTATAGGGCAATTGTGACTGTCCAGATGCGCCTGCATCAGTACTTTGCGCAGTTTGTTTCAGGCGATGTTCAGTCATGGTCTGGCCACTGACGCGCCAGACTTCCAGGGCGCGTGTGAGCCGCTGGGGGTCATTGGGGTGAATACGTGCCGCAGACACCGGGTCTACCGCCGCCAACTGGTCGTGAAGGGCCTGCCAGCCAAGGCGCGCAGCCTCTTCTTCAAGCTCGGCGCGCACCTGGGCATCGGCAGGCGGCATATCGGCCAAGCCTTCCTGCAGCGCCTTGTAATAGAGCATGGTGCCGCCCACTAGCAGCGGGATATTGCCGCGCGCGGTGATCTCGGCCATGGCCGCCAGGGCGTCGGTGCGAAAATCCGCCGCCGAATAGCTCTGCGCCGGATCGATGATGTCGATCAACTTGTGCGGATATTGGGCCAACAGCGCCTTCGACGGCTTGGCCGTACCGATATCCATGTCCCGGTAAACCAGGGCAGAGTCGACGCTGATCAACTCGCAGGGCAGCACCTTGGTCAGCTCGATGGCCAGGTCGGTCTTGCCGGCGGCCGTGGGGCCCATCAGGAAAATGGCGGGGGGCAAGGCACTCATCAGCGGCCGCGCAAGAACAGTTTGTCCAGATCATCCAGGCCCATCTGGGTCCAGGTCGGTCGGCCATGGTTGCATTGCCCGCTGCGCTCGGTGTTTTCCATGTCGCGCAGCAGGCCGTTCATTTCCGGCAGGGCCAGGCGGCGGTTGGCGCGGATGGCGCCGTGGCAGGCCATGGTGCCGAGCAATTCGTTGATATGCGCCTGGATACGGTCGCTGGTGCCGTACTCCATCAGGTCTGCCAGCACATCGGCCACCAGGCGGTTGGCCTCGGCCTGCTTGAGCAGCGCGGGAATCTGGCGGATCGCCAGGGTTTCCGGGCCCAGGCGTTGCAGCTCGAAGCCAAGCTTCTGGAACACACCGTGATGTTCTTCTGCGCAGTCGGCTTCACGCTGGCTCACCGCCAGGGATTCGGGCACCAGCAGCGGCTGGCCGCTGAGGCCTTCGCTGGCCATGGCGATCTTCAGGCGCTCGTACATGATCCGCTCATGGGCAGCGTGCATGTCCACCAGCACCAGGCCATGGGCGTTTTCGGCGAGGATATAAATGCCTTTGAGCTGCGCCAGGGCATAACCCAGCGGCGGAATATCACCGCCGCCTTCGGGCAACGCCACAGCAGCACCCGACTCGGCACCCGGCAGCGGCGCGAAAAACTCACGGTACGCCGCCTGGGCCTCGGCCACCGGCGCCGTCGATTGCGGGCGCGGTGTGTATTGATACTGATAACCCGCACCGGCACCCGAATTCGGCGCCGTGTAGGCTGGCTGCGCCTGCGGCGATTGCAGCAGGTTGGCCGCCAGGCTCATCTCGCCCTGGGGGCCGAACTCGCCGGCTTCCGGGCCGCTCGGCCGCACCACCGCCGTGACAATCGGCGCTGACAACTGATCATCCGGACGCACGTCACCCAAGGCGCGGTGCAGCGTGCCGTAGAGGAAGTCATGCACCATGCGCCCGTCACGGAAGCGCACCTCGTGTTTGGTCGGGTGCACGTTGACGTCGACCACCGAAGGGTCAACCTCAAAGAACAGCACAAAGGTCGGGTGTCGCCCGTTGAACAGCACATCGCGATAAGCCTGGCGCACCGCGTGGGCCACCAGCTTGTCGCGGACCGCCCGGCCGTTCACAAAGAAATACTGCAAGTCGGCCTGGCTGCGGGAGAACGTCGGCAACCCGACCCAGCCCCACAACCTCAAGCCATTGCGCTCGATCTCAATCGGCAGCGCCTGTTCCAGGAACCCGCTGCCACACACCGCTGCCACCCGCCGAGCACGCGCGGCGTCGTCGTTGGCTTCGTGCAGGCTGAGGATGGTCTTGCCATTGTGGCGCAGGTGAAACGCCACATCGAAACGCGCCAAGGCCAGGCGCTTGATGACTTCTTGCAGGTGATCGAATTCGGTTTTCTCGGCCTTGAGGAATTTGCGCCGCGCCGGGGTATTGAAGAACAGGTCGCGCACTTCCACCGAGGTGCCCACCGGATGCGCCGCCGGCTGGACCCGAGGCGCCATGTCGCGGCCTTCGGTTTCCACCTGCCAGGCTTGCTCGGCGCTGCGGGTGCGGGAGGTCAGGGTCAGGCGGGCCACGGAGCTGATGGAGGCCAGGGCCTCGCCTCGAAAGCCCAGGCTCATGACCCGCTCCAGGTCTTCCAGGTCGCGGATCTTGCTGGTGGCGTGACGGGCCAGGGCCAGGGGCAGGTCATCCGAAGAGATGCCGCTGCCATCGTCACGTACCCGCAACAGCTTGACGCCGCCCTGCTCCACATCGACATCAATGCGTTTGGCACCGGAGTCGATGCTGTTTTCCAGCAACTCCTTGATTACCGACGCCGGGCGTTCAACCACCTCACCCGCAGCGATCTGGTTGGCAAGGCGCGGGCTGAGCAATTCAATGCGCGAGCCGCTGTTCAAGGTGGATTCGCTCATCACTGCGCCGCCAATGAAGTGCCGGGGATGGTCAACACCTGGCCTATCTTCAACTCGTCGGTTTTCAGGTTATTGGCGCTGCGCAAGGCTGCAGGCGTGACCTGGAAACGGACCGCCAGCATGGCAACGGTATCACCGGGTTGCACACGATGGTCACGCGGGCCCTGGGCGATTTTGCCGGAGTCACGCAGCCAGGCGATGTAGGTGCCCGGCGGCGGGTTTTGCTGGAAGAACTGGCGCACACCGGCGCTGATCGAGCGTGCCAGCGCTTGCTGATGACTGGCGCTAGCCAGTTTCGAGGCTTCATTGGCGTTGGAGATAAACCCGGTTTCCACCAGGATCGACGGGATGTCCGGCGACTTCAACACCATGAACCCGGCTTGTTCCACCCGCTGTTTATGCAGCGACGTCACGCGGCCGATATTGCTCAGCACTTTCTGCCCGACGTTAAGACTGGAAGTCAGCGAGGCAGTCATCGACAGGTCGAGCAGCACCCCGGCAAGCATCTTGTCCTTGTCATCAAGGGACACGTTGCCGGCCCCGCCGATCAAGTCGGAACGGTTTTCACTGTCGGCCAGCCAGCGCGCAGTCTCGGAGGTGGCGCCGCGATCCGACAGGGCAAATACCGAGGCGCCAAAGGCAGCGGTTGAAGGCGCGGCGTCGGCGTGAATGGACACGAACAAATCAGCGCCCTTCTTACGGGCAATTTCAGTACGGCCACGCAGCGGAATGAAGTAGTCACCGGTACGGGTCAGCTCGGCGCGGTAGCCTTTCATGCCGTTGACCTGGCGCTGCAGTTCACGCGCAATGGCGAGCACCACGTCTTTCTCATGCTGGCCGCGTGAGCCGGAAGCCCCCGGGTCTTCGCCACCGTGGCCGGCGTCGATCACCACGATAATGTCACGCTTGCCTGCCGGTGCAGGCGGCGGTGGTGGCAGCTTGACCTGGGGTTGCGAAGGGTTGACCGGCACCGCAGGCACCGTCGCCACGCTTGGCGTTGGCGCAGGCGGCGGTGCGGCGTCGGCGGGGTTGTCGAACAGGTCGACCACCAGGCGGTTGCCGTACTGGGCGTTGGGGGCCAGGGAGAAGCTTTTGGGGGTCACGGCCTTTTTCAGGTCGATAACCACACGCAGGTCGGTCGGCGTACGCTGGGCCGAGCGCATGGCGGTAATGGGCGTGTTGGCGGTGGAGACTTTCAGCGGCGCGGCCAGGCTGGCACCGTTGATGTCGATCACCAGGCGATCAGGCGCCGTCAAGGTAAAGACGCTGTGCTGGACCGGGCCAGACAGGTCGAACACCAGTCGCGTGTTATCCGGCGCTCGCCACAGGCGAACACTTTTCACCTGTGAAGCAGCCAGAGCATTGACAGTCATTGCCGCAAGCAACACCCCCACGACAGCAACCAACGCGCGAAAGCGCATACCTAACCCCACCAATTATTTGAATTCCAATGCCAGAGCAGCACACCACGACTCAGCGCGTGGGCTCTGGGGCAACAACTTCAGCTGACGTCCGTGCTCATGCGGCGTAATGGTAATGGTCAGGTCCGGCTTTGGCAAAAAGCCTGTGCCTTTATTTGGCCACTCGATCAGGCACAGCGCATCATCGTCGAAGTAATCACGGATGCCCATGAACTCCAACTCTTCCGGATCGACCAGGCGATAGAGGTCGAAGTGGAAAGCACGCACGTCGCCGATCTCGTAGGGCTCGACCAACGTGAAGGTCGGGCTTTTTACCGCGCCCGTGTGGCCCAGGCCGCGAATAATCCCTCGGGATAGTGTGGTTTTGCCTGCGCCCAGATCGCCCTCGAGAAAGATCAACCCGGCCCCTTGCGTGACCTGTGAAATACGCTGACCCAACGCGACCATGGCCTCTTCATCTGCCAGGAAAAGAATTACTTCAGGCACGGCGACTGCTCCTCCAGCAATTGACGAATGGCGGGGATCAGGTCGCTGGCAGCCAAGCCGCGACCAAAACTGCCCTGGCGGTCTCCGGCGGTCGCGTGCAACCACACGGCCAGGCAGCTCGCTTCGTACGCGGGCATCCCCTGAGCCAATAGCGCGCCGACCAGACCGGCCAAGACATCACCGAGCCCCGCCGTCGCCATCGCCGGGTGGCCTTGATCACAACGGGCAAGCCGTCCATCCGGACTTGCAATCAAACTGCCAGCACCCTTGAGGATAGCCACTGCATTGAATTTCTGGCTCAACGCGCGCGCCACCTTAAGGCGATCTGCCTGAACCTCGGCTGTCGATAGCCCCAACAAACGCGCAGCTTCGCCCGGATGCGGGGTAATCACACAGTTGGCCGGCAGCTCGACGCTGCCAGTGGCCAGTTGATTGAGCGCGTCGGCATCCCACACCTGCGGCAGGCTGGCATTGGCCGCGACCGACAACAGGCTCTTGCCCCAGGCGGCATCGCCCAGGCCTGGGCCAATGACGATCACCGAGATTTTTTCCAGCAGGCCCATCAACTGGTTGGCCGAGCTCACGCCGACGGCCATGACCTCCGGCAGCCGAGCCAGAGCGGCCGGCACGTGTTCCGGCCGCGTCGCCAGCGAGACCATGCCGGCGCCGCTGCGCAGGGCACTTTCGCTGCTCAGCAACGCCGCGCCGCCAAAGCCACGGTCACCACCGATGACCAACAGGTGGCCGAACTGGCCCTTATGGGCGTCCGGGGAACGCGCAGCCAGTTGCGGCAAATGGCCGGGCAACAACAGCTGAACGTCGGTAATTGGGTGTTTTGTCTGAGGCATGCGTCTTCAAGCTCCGATGTCTGGCAGAATTATACGCATCTAACCTGTGGTTTCCCGTGTCTCATGCCTGCTATTACCTCCGATCTGCCCGCCCTCGCCCAATCGATCAAAGACTGGGGTCGCGAGCTGGGCTTTCAACAAGTGGGCATCAGCGGCCTCGACCTGGCTGAGCATGAACAGCACCTGCAACGCTGGCTCGACGCGGGTTACCACGGCGAGATGGAGTACATGGGCGCCCACGGCAGCAAACGCTCCCACCCGGACGAGCTGGTGCCCGGCACCTTGCGCGTGGTTTCACTGCGCATGGACTACCTGCCTGGCGACACCCAGATGGCGCAATTGCTGGCCCAACCAGAAAAAGCCTACATCTCGCGCTACGCCCTGGGCCGCGATTACCACAAGCTGATCCGCAAGCGCGTGCAGCAACTGGCCGACCGCATCCAGGCGCAGATCGGGCCGTTCGGCTTTCGCGCCTTCGTCGACAGCGCGCCAGTCCTGGAAAAAGCCATTGCCGAGCAAGCGGGCCTGGGCTGGATCGGTAAAAACACCCTGGTTCTCAACCGCAAGGCCGGCAGTTATTTCTTCCTGAGCGAACTGTTTGTCGATCTACCGTTGCCGGTAGACCCACCCCACGCCACCGAACACTGCGGCCGCTGCACGGCGTGCCTGGACATTTGCCCCACCAACGCCTTCGTCGGCCCTTACGTGCTGGACGCGCGACGCTGCATTTCGTACCTGACCATCGAACTCAAGAGCGCTATCCCCGAAGACCTGCGCCCACTGATTGGTAACCGGGTATTTGGCTGCGATGACTGTCAGATCGTTTGCCCGTGGAATCGTTTCGCTCGACCTACCGCCGAAAGCGATTTCAAGCCACGGCACAATCTGGATAACGCAGAACTGGCCGAATTGTTTATGTGGGACGAGGATAAATTCCTCAGCAGCACCGAGGGCTCGCCCCTGCGCCGCGCCGGTTACGAGCGCTGGTTACGCAATCTGGCGGTGGGCCTGGGCAATGCGCCCTCCAGCATTCCGGTATTGGAAGCACTCAAGGCGCGGCGGGACTACCCGTCGGAGTTGGTACGCGAACACGTGGAATGGGCGCTGGAGCAACACGCTGCGCGCTAGTGCACATCGTCGTTGTAGACGAACTTGGGCATTTCCCAGTGAAACCGGATCGCCAGCAGGCGTAACAGGAAGCCACTGAACAGCGTCAGCAGAATCGCTTGCTCGCTGGGCAGCTCCAGGTACAGACATAGCAAGTAGAACCACGCTGCCAGGAAAGACACGCTGGCATACAGCTCGCGGCGGAAGATCAGCGGGATGTCGTTACAGAAGATATCCCGCAGGATGCCGCCGAATACCCCAGTGATGACCCCGCTGACCGACGCCACCAACATACCGTGGCCCATTTCCAGGGCGGTCATGCAGCCGATCAGGGTGAAGGCCACCAACCCCACCGCATCCAGCGCCAGGAACAGCGAGCGCAGGTGGCGCATCAGCGGTGCGATAAAGATCGTCACCAGCGCCGCAACAGAGGTCAGCACCAAGTATTCCGGGTGTTTGACCCAGGTCAGCGGGTAGTGGCCGAGCAACACATCGCGCACCGAACCGCCGCCCAGGGCTGTCACGCAAGCGATCAGCACCACGCCAAACCAGTCCATGCCACGCCGACCCGCGGACAGGGCGCCAGTCATGGCTTCGGCGGTGATGGCGACGAGGTAGAGCATCAGCAACATGATGGCGATCCTGACAGAGAGGCCGGCAGTCTAATCATTTGCCGAGGGCACCAAAAGGGGGCGCTTGGCGATAAACCGCGTCGCCTGCGATAGCGCACTCACTGGCGCCGCAGAATCAAGCCTTGATGAAATGCTTGCGGTAATGCTGCAACTCGGCAATCGACTCACGAATATCGTCCAGCGCCAGGTGCGTGCTGCCTTTATGGAAGCTGTCTTTGACTTCCGGCGCCCAACGCGCAGCCAGTTCCTTCAAGGTCGACACGTCCAGGTTGCGGTAGTGGAAGTAACTTTCCAGCCCCTTCATGTGCGTATAAAGGAAGCGACGATCCTGGCAGATGCTATTGCCGCAGATTGGCGACTTGCCCTTGGGCACCCATTTTTCCAGGAAGGCGATAGTTTCGGCCTCGGCTTGGGCCATGCTGATGCGGCTGTCGCGCACGCGCTGGGTCAGCCCGGAGTTACCGTGGGTGCGGGTGTTCCACTCGTCCATGGTGGCGAGTACGGCGTCGCTGTGGTGAATGGCGATCACCGGGCCTTCGGCCAAGGTGTTGAGGTTGCTGTCGGTGACAATGGTCGCCATCTCGATGATGACGTCGGTGTCGGGGTTCAGACCGGTCATTTCCAGATCGATCCAAATCAGGTTCTGTGGGTTTTGCATGGCTTGATTCTCTTGGCACCTTGGCGTAGCCGGGCAGTTTAGCAGGCGGGGGCGTGCTAGACTCGCGGCCGTTTTACCCAACTTTTGCATTATCGACACGGAACACCAATGGCCAAACGCCAGCTCAACCGTCGCCAAAACTGGCGCATCGAAAAGATTCAAGGTGAACGCGCCGCCCGCGCCGCCAAACGTGAATCCTCCGCCGTGGAAGCGCTCGAGGGCGGCGACCTGGGGCCCGAACAAACGGGCCTGGTGATCGCGCACTTTGGCGTGCAGGTCGAAGTCGAGGCGCTCGAAGGCGAACTCGCAGGCCAGGTGTTCCGTTGCCACCTGCGCGCCAACCTGCCCGCGCTGGTCACCGGCGACAAGGTGGTGTGGCGTGCCGGCAACCAGGGCATCGGCGTCATCGTCGCCCAGTTGCCACGCAGCACCGAACTGCGCCGCCCCGACAGCCGTGGGCAGCTCAAGCCGGTGGCGGCCAACGTCGACATGATCGTGATCGTGTTCGCGCCGCTGCCCGAGCCCCATGCCAACCTGATCGACCGTTATCTGGTCGCGGCTGAGCATGCCGGTATCCGCCCGTTGCTGCTGCTGAACAAATTCGACCTGATCGACGAGCAGAACGCCCCGGCGCTCAACGCATTGCTGGCGGTGTACCGCACCCTGGGCTACCCGGTGCTGGAAGTGTCGGCTCACCACGGCAACGGCATGGAACAGCTGCAACAGCAGTTGGACGGGCGGATCAGCGTGTTCGTCGGCCAATCTGGCGTGGGCAAGTCGTCGCTGGTCAACAGCCTGTTGCCGGAAGTCGAAACCCGTGTGGGCCCGCTGTCGGAGCTGTCCGGCCAGGGCACCCACACCACCACCACCGCACGGTTGTTCCACTTCCCGGGCGGCGGCGAGTTGATCGACTCACCGGGTATTCGTGAATTCGGCCTGGGCCACGTCAGCCGCAGCGATGTGGAAGCGGGCTTTATTGAGTTCAACGACCTGATCGGCACCTGCCGCTTCCGCGACTGCAAACACGACCGCGAACCGGGTTGTGCGTTGCTCAAGGCACTGGAAGATGGGCGCGTGCAGCAGCAGCGGATGAACAGCTATCGGTCGATTATTGCGAGCTTGCCTGAGAGCAATTATTGACGGTCAATTTCTTGATACACATAAACCAGCGGGCTGAAAGCCCTAGCCCATTGATTTAACAGGAGCAGGCATCAAGAATTCGAGTCAACTGGGTGGCTGATACGCACAAGCCAGCTTGTATTCGGATTTCCTGATGCTCATAATTGCTCCGTCACCAGCGAAAGCTGGCAGGAGTCTGGATCCTTTTCGGAGTTGATCCAGCGGCGCAGAAGGGGCGAAGCAAGCTCCGCTGCGTGTCGAATGAAGCCGCCTTCGGGCGGCTTTGCTTTTTGTGGGGAATTAACATTTGGCTCTCTACTATCACCCCAAACAAGGCGACGTTTTGCTGTGTGACTTCACCCGAGGCTTTGTCGCCCCGGAAATGCTGAAGATCCGCAAAGTCGTAGTGATATCTCCTACCGCGACCCACAGTCGCAAGCTCTGCACCGTGGTGCCAATCTCCTCTACTGCACCAGCGACCCAATACGACTGGCACCATTTGCTACGCACCAATCCACTTCAGTCCGATGGCTATAAAGAGCTATGGGTGAAGTGCGACATGATTTATACCGTCAGCTTTGAGCGCCTCGACAAGTTGCATAGAAAGACTCGCGCCAAAGGTCGAGAGTACTTCGTCCCACGCCTGTGCGCCGACGACATGCGAGGCGTAGTCAGTGGTGTCAAAGCGTACCTCCCACTTTGAACACACATGAAAACGCCCCGAATGATCGGGGCGTTTAGGTTTCCAGCGCTTAGATCAACTATGACCCCGGTGCAGGCGCCGTAGGATCCTTGACGCCCCCATCATCAAACAGGTTCAGCTTCTGGCGCAGCTCATGGGCCGGCAGCGGTTCCTGCTCTGGTGGCAGCGCGTTCGGGTCGGCCGGCACTTCGCCTGGCGCACCGTCGCCTTGGGTCGGTGCCGGTGGCGGTGGTTGATCGCCTTCAATCGCACGCTGGGCTTTTTTGGTCAGCACCACGATGTCGATACGGCGGTTGACCGGGTTGAACGGGTCTTTGGGATCAAACAGTTGCGAGGAGGCAAAGCCCACCACCCGCGCCACTTGCGGGTCCGGGTAGCTGCCGGCCACCAGCGCACGCCGGGCAGCATTGGCGCGGTTGGCCGAGAGTTCCCAGTTGCCGAAATCACCCTGGCCCGCGTAGGGCTTGGCGTCGGTATGCCCGCTGATGCTGATTTTGTTCGGCACCGCCTTGATGGTGTCAGCCATGGCCAGCAGGATGTCTTCAAAGTACGGCTTCAACCGCGCACTGCCAGAGTCGAACATCGGCCGGTTGGCCGCATCGGTAATCTGGATGCGCAGCCCCTCGGGGGTGATCTCGAAGGAAATCTGGTCCTTGAACTTCAGCAACTGTGGGTTTTCTTCAACCTTGTTCTGCAATTCCTGCAGCAACAGTTCCAATCGCTCCTGTTCGACCTGCTCGGCCATGGACTCGACAGTGTCGCGCTCGATCGGGATTTTTTCCTGAGGCGATTCAGTTTGCACTTCCGGGTTGATGGTGCGCTCGGGCGCCAGTTCCGGCGAGCCGCCCAGGTCAATGACAAACGGCGTACCGCTTTCCGAAAAGCCAATCGGGTCTTTGAAGTAACCGGCGATGGCGATTTTCTGTTCTGGCGTAGCGGTGGACATCAGCCACAACACCAGGAAGAACGCCATCATCGCCGTGGCAAAGTCGGCGAAAGCGATTTTCCAGGCACCGCCATGGTGCCCCGCAGCGAAGCGCTTGACGCGCTTGATGATGATCGGCTGGTTGTTTTCCATGGCTTAGCGACCGCGAACCGCTTGTTCCAGCTCGGAGAAACTTGGGCGGTGTTTCGGGTACAACACCTTGCGCCCGAACTCCACGGCCAACGACGGCGGCATGCCCGACGCCGATGCCACCAGGCACGCCTTGATCGCTTCGTAGAGGTTGATCTCTTCCTTTGCATCGTGGGCCAGGGAAGTGGCGAGCGGGCCGAAGAAACCATAGGCGGCGAGAATACCGAAGAAGGTGCCCACCAGCGCCGCACCTACGTGCATGCCGATGGCAGCCTGATCGCCTTCGCCCAGGGAGGCCATGGTCACCACGATCCCCAGTACCGCCGCGACAATACCAAAACCGGGCATACCGTCGGCAATGCCGGTCACGGCGTGGGAAGGATGCTCCAGCTCTTCCTTGAGGCTGAACAACTCCATGTCGAACAGGCCTTCCAGCTCGTGAGGCGCCATGTTGCCGGAGGACATGATGCGCAGGTAATCGCAGATATACGCGGTCATGCGCTCGTCTTTAAGCACGGCCGGGTACTTGGCAAAAATCGGGCTGGCCGCAGCGTCTTCGATATCGCCTTCGATCGCCATCATGCCTTCACGGCGGCTTTTGTTGAGGATCTCGTAGATCAGCCCCAGCACTTCCAGATAAAACGTGTGGGAGAAGCGCGAGCTGAACATGCCCAGGGACTTCTTGACCACGTGCATGGTCATATAGCCTGGGTTGGCCTGCAAAAATGCGCCGAACGCGGCACCGCCGATAATCAGCACTTCGAAAGGCTGGATCAGTGCGGCGATTTTACCGTGGGAGAGGACGTACCCTCCGAGCACACTTGCGATGACGACAATGATGCCGATAATTTTAGCCATAGGAGAGGGGTACTTGCGCCGTCGGGTTCATGGACATATGGGGTGCAGCAGAAAACTCTTGTTCTACTTATCGGCAAAACTGCGCCAGACTATAGCCCGTTAAGGCGAAAAGCCAATTCGGCCCGTTCCGGGCGTGTTGAACGCAAGTGATGATCGCGCCCCAATCATGGCAATTGAAACGACAGTCCCAACAAACCGCCCCACCACCCTCGCCGCTTGGATCAAGTGCCTGGACGACGTGCTGCTGCCCGTGCCGCAGGCCAGCCATGAACGCGTGTGCAAAGCCATTCGCGATAGCCGCAGTTCATTGCGAGATATTGCTGAGTTGATGCAAAACAGTCCGGCCCTGGTGCTGAGTGTGATGCGCGAAGCCAACAGCCACGCCCACGGCAGCCTGACCGAACCTGCAGAAAACCTTGAAGTCGCACTTAACCGTCTTGGCCTCAAACGTGCCGAAGAGTTGTTGGCGCGCCTGCCTTCGGTACCCACCCGGGAAATCCCCGTGGCCTTGCGTCAACTGCTGCTGATCAGCCAGCACGCATCCCAGCAAGCCAACGGTTTGTTCGGCAGTCGCCTGGCGCGGCTGTGGCAGGACATCCACTGGGGCAGCCTGCTGTTTCTGTCGCCGCTGTGGCCGATGGCCGTTGCCTACCCCAAGCTTCTGGAGGAATGGGAGTTACGGGTGATCCATAAAGGCCAATCGGCGCGCCAGGTCGAGCAACAGCTGTTCGGCGTGCGCTTGCTCGACCTGTGCCTGGGCTTGACCGAAGCCTGGCACCTGCCGATCTGGGTTTCGCAGGGCTACAAGTTGCTGTTGGCCGAGCAACGCCTGCTGGTCAAGGCGCTGCACATTGCCCGTCAAGACGATGCCCTGCGCCACCAGCAATTGCTCGATGCCGAGCCCAACCTGCGACGCTGGCTGAACCAGCCGGCCAACACCGTGTTGCTGGCCAACGGCCTGGCGATGTCGGCCCAGGAATCCTGGACCTGCCCGCACACTGAGCGCTGGCAATACCTGACGGCGCTGTACCTGCAAACGCCGTTGAGCGATGTGCAACAGCAAGCCCACCAGCAAGCGGTGACCAGTGCTCGTACCACCTTGATGCCCGACCTCTGGCACCCGGCGCTGTCGCTGATCTGGCCGTGGCACGTACAGAAAGTCCATCGCGGCTTGCTGCCTGCACCACCGCCCACTGCCGAAGCCTTGGCCGTGTGGCGCACGCGTTGCACCGAGTTGCTGGTGGAGCCGAGCCGCTTTGCCAACGCCATGCACCTGACCACTTGCGCCAAGGAAGCCCTGGTGGCCAGTGGCATGCAGCGGGTACTGATATTCATGGCAGATCGCGCCTTGAGCACCTTGCGTGTACACCAGGCCGACGGCCTGCCCAAGGACGCGGCTCACCTGAGCCTGGATGTGGTCAACAGCACGTTACTGCAACGCCTGCTGGAAAAGTCCGCCCAGGTACGCCTGAACCCCGACAACCATGCGCAGTTTTCCGCATTGCTGCCATCGATCCTGCGTCGTCTGTTTATTGGCGAGCATCTGCTGCTGCGCTCACTGAGCTGCAACGGCCGTGTGGTCATGCTGATCGTGGCGGACCAAGGCGGCGGGCCGTTCTCGGAAACCACCGTGCAGGCGTTCGGCAAAACCGCCCAATGCATCGAGAAAGCCCTGCACAGCTTTACCAACCGCAGCGCCTGATGCTTGCGCTACAATCACCGGCCTTTATCGCCAACATTTGTGCCCAGGAGACCTCACATGCCTGACTTCTCTGGCTTGCCGCTGGTGATCGAATCCGCCGACCTGTTGGGTCGCCTCGATTCCAAGCACTTGATACTGGTAGACCTCACCAGTGTCGCCCGCTACGCCGAAGGGCATATCCCCGGCGCGCATTTCGTTGACCCCAAGCGCACCCAACTGGGACAGCCACCGGCACCCGGCCTGCTACCAAGCAAGGCCGACCTGGAAAAACTGTTCGGCGAACTGGGCCACACCCCGGACGCCACCTATGTGGTCTATGACGACGAAGGCGGCGGTTGGGCCGGGCGTTTTATCTGGATGCTCGACGTGATCGGCCACCAGAAATATCACTACCTCGACGGCGGCCTGCTGGCTTGGCTGGAGGAAGGGCACCCGCTTTCCACCGATGTGCCCCCAGCAGCCGGCGGCCCGGTCAGCCTTACGCTGCACGACGGCCCAACAGCCACCCGCGAATACCTGCAAAGCCGCCTCGGCGCGGCCGACCTGGGGATCTGGGACGCTCGTGGCCCGCTGGAGTATTCCGGCGAGAAAGTGCTCGCAGCCAAGGGCGGCCACATCCCCGGCGCGGTGAACTTGGAATGGACCGCCGGCATGGACAAGGCGCGCAACCTGCGTATCCGCCGTGACATGCCGCAAATCCTCGAAGACCTCGGGCTGACCAAAGACAAAGAAATCATCACCCACTGCCAGACTCACCACCGCTCTGGCTTCACCTACCTGGTGGCCAAGGCGCTCGGTTATCCGCGAGTCAAAGGTTATGCCGGTTCCTGGGGCGAATGGGGCAACCACCCCGACACCCCCGTTGAGATTTAAGGTTTAAGGACAGTTATGAAAAAGCAGTTGTTTATCCTCAGCCAGTACTTGCTGCCGCACCACTTGCTGTCGCGCCTGGCCGGCTGTATCGCCGAGTGCCGCGTGCGCTGGTTCAAGAACGCCTTCACTGCCTGGTTCGCCAAGCGCTACCAGGTGGACATGTCCCAGGCCCTGGTGGAAGACCTGACCGCCTACGAGCACTTCAACGCCTTCTTCACCCGCGCGCTGAAAGACGGCGCCCGCCCGTTGGATCCAACCCCAGGCGCAGTGCTGAGCCCTGCCGATGGCGCGGTCAGCCAGCTTGGCCCGATCGAACATGGCCGTATCTTTCAGGCCAAGGGCCACAGCTTCAGCGTGCTGGAACTGCTCGGTGGCGATGCGGCAATGGCTGCGCCGTTCATGGGCGGCGACTTCGCGACTATTTACCTGTCGCCCAAGGACTACCACCGGGTACATATGCCACTGGCCGGTACCCTACGCGAGATGGTGTATGTGCCAGGGCGGATTTTCTCGGTCAACCAGACCACCGCCGAAAACGTGCCGGAACTGTTCGCCCGTAACGAGCGCGTTGTCTGCTTGTTCGACACCGAACGCGGCCCGATGGCCGTGGTGTTGGTAGGTGCGATGATCGTTGCGTCGATTGAAACCGTGTGGGCCGGTTTGGTGACGCCGCCGAAACGCGAGCTGAAAACCTTCCGCTACGACGAAGCGGCCCGCGCGCCGATTCATCTGGAGAAAGGTGCGGAACTGGGTCGCTTCAAACTGGGATCGACCGCCATCGTATTGTTCGGGCCGGACCAGGTGAAGTGGGCTGAAGAACTGGCAGCGGGTACGCCGGTGCAGATGGGCCAGGGTATCGCCGCTGCTAAAGCCTGATATTGCTGGTGAGATCCTATGTGGGAGCCGGGCTTGCTTGCGATAGCGGCAGTTCAGTCAATGATGTGTTGACTGACACTCCGCCATCGCGGGCAAGCCCGGCTCCCGCATTTTTGCCTGTATTTCTACAGTGAGATCGGCTTATAGCTGACCGTCGCGGTCACGCAAGCCCAGCAGATACAGCACGCCATCCAACCCCAAGGTCGAAATCGCCTGCTTGGCCGACTGCTTGACCAACGGTTTGGCGCGAAAGGCCACGCCCAACCCGGCAATCGCCAGCATCGGCAAGTCATTGGCGCCGTCGCCGACCGCAATGGTCTGCTCCAGGCGCAAGCCTTCCTTATGGGCCAACTCCTTGAGCAGGTCGGCCTTGCGCTGGGCGTCGACAATCGGCTCCACCGCGACGCCAGTCACTTTGCCATCCACCACTTCCAGCTCGTTGGCGAATACATAGTCAATGCCCAGCTTGGCCTGCAACTGCTTGGCAAAGTAAGTGAAGCCGCCGGACAGGATGGCGGTCTTATAGCCCAGGCGCTTGAGTTCGGCGAACAGGGTTTCGGCGCCTTCAGTCAGGCGCAGCGACGCGCCGATCGAGTCCAGCACGCCAACGTCCAAGCCTTTGAGCAGCGCCAGACGCTCCTTGAAGCTGGCACGAAAATCCAGCTCGCCGGCCATCGCGCGCTCGGTAATCTCCGAGACTTGCTCGCCCACACCGGCCGCCTTGGCCAGCTCGTCGATGACTTCGGCTTCGATCAAGGTGGAGTCCATGTCGAACACCGCCAGGCGGCGGTTGCGACGGAACAGGGAGTCTTCCTGGAAGGCGATATCGACATTCAGTTCCTGGGCTACGCTCAGGAAATCGGCGCGCAGCGCTTGCGCGTCAGCCGGTTCACCGCGCACGGAGAACTCGATGCAGCCCTTGCCTTTGTCAGCCGGAGTGTCCAAGGGCATGCGACCCGACAGACGGTCGATATGGTCGATATTCAATCCGTATTGCGCGGTGATCGAACTGACGCGCTGCAACTGCTCAGCCGTTACCTTGCGGGTCAACAGGGTGACGATATGGCGCTTTTTACCCTGGCCTTCGACCCAGTGCTGGTAGTCAGCTTCGGACACCGGGGTGAAACGTACCTGTTGATCGAGCTTATACGCCGTAAACAGGATGTCCTTGAGTACCGAGGAGGCCTGTTCGGTGCTGGGGATCTCCACCAGGATGCCGAACGACAAGGTGTCGTGGATCACCGCCTGGCCGATGTCGAGAATGTTCACACCACCCTGGGCCAGGACGCCGGTAATGGCTGCGGTGAGACCCGGCCGGTCTTCACCCGTGATGTTGATCAGGACAATTTCGCGCAAAGCGCACCCCCAGGCTGGAAAAAAACCGCATTCTACCCACTTTCAGTGACCATCGGGCACAGCCAGCGCTTTGCCGGCCATGGGCCTGTCGCTATACTGCGCGTCAACTTCACGGACCAAGAGCCGAGCGCAAGTGAACCGGCCCACGCCAGTAAAAACCGATAACTTCTTCCTGCTGATCTTCCGGGCACTGCGCCACCGCCGTGTACCGATTGCATTACGCATCGCCAGCCATAACGTGATCCTGGTCGCTCTGGCCCTGGTGATCTACGCCTGCGTGATGGGTTTGCAGTTCAAGCAGGCCATGCACGAGCAGGCTGATGCCCTGGGCGCAAGCCTGACAACCCAGACCGCCACTTCGGCGACTGAGTTGCTGGTGTCCAACGACATCCTCAGCCTCAACGTGTTGCTCAACAACCTGACCAAGAACCCGCTGGTGGCCCACGCCGCTATCTATAGCGTGGACAACCGGATCATGGCCGAGGCCGGGCAACGCCCGAAAAACGGTCTGCTCGGTGAGGCCGAAGGCCTGTATCAGAGCAATATTACGTTCCAGGACGTGAAGGCCGGCCAACTGCGTATCAGCCTTGATATGCAACAGTTCCAGCAGCCGATGACCATCAGCCTGCAAAGCATGGGCATCCTGAGCGCGATTTTGCTGGCCCTGGCCCTGGCCTTGAGCCTGCGCCTGGGGCGGCATATCTCCACGCCGCTGATGCAACTGCGCATCTGGCTGCGGGATATCGACGAACACACCCCGGCCACTGATCGCCAGGACGAAATCGGCGACCTCGCGCGCCAGCTCCACGCCAGCTTTGCCCCGGAGCCAAAAGCGCCTGAAGTCGAGCCCGAGCCTGAGTACGACGACGCCGAGGACTACGCCGACGAGCCTGAGTTTGAAGTGCGCGACCTGCGCGACCCGGGCTTCGACGAAAGCGCCCCGGTGGCCGGCCTCAAGCCTGCGCCGCGCCATGTGATCAAGGCCGAGGAAGACGAGCTGGGCGACGAAGACCCGTTCGCCGACCTGCGCGACACCTCGGCAGCCGCCCCAGTCGCTGCGCCCAAACCGGTTGCGGTCAAGAACGCCGAGCCACAGCACAGTGCCGTACTCGCCGTGCAACTGGGCGCCCAGGATCAACTGCGCCGCCTGCCCCGTGCCCGCCTGACCGAACTGCTTGAACGCTACCGCGACTGCCTCGACCAGGCCGCTTCGCTCTACCAGAGCGAACTGCACACCCTGAACGATGGCAGCACGCTGATGCTGTTCCACAGCGAAGACAGCGGCGAAGACTACCTGACCAATGCCATCTGCTGCGGCGAGCTGTTGCGCGCCCTGGGCCATGCCCTGCAGATCGAAGTGGCCGACAGCGGCATTACCCTGCAACTGCAGTTGGGTCTAACCGTGGGTGACGACCTGTTTGGCATCAGCCAGATCGACCTGCTACTCACCGAAATCGCCCAGGATGCCCTGGCCTTGTCCCAGCACAGCCGTAACCTGCTGTTGGTGGAGCGCAAGATCAGTGAGGACACGTTGATCCGCCAACGCGCACGTATCCGCCCGATTGCCAGCCCTGAAGGGGCCAGCTGTGTGGAGCGCTTGATGGAGCCGTATCCGTCGATGCTGGAGCGTCAGTTGGCGCGGATGCATGAGACCCGCAACAAGGGTCGACTCCAAGACTAATGCACTGATGATCACAAGCCCGCAGAGAACAAACACCTGCGGGCTTTCTAGTACTATTTGATTTTCTTGCTATCCACGACATTTATGGTTCGGCGTGGAATCCAGCCTGACCTGACCTGGTCCAAAAGCTGATACCCACTCATTTTAAAGTTGGATCCGACGGGTAGCGGCCTTTCTATCTGGACAGACCATTGTCCAAAACCATCGACAACCGCGTACCCAAGTGGAACTCCGGGCCTGTTCTCCTGATTCAACTCAACCACGGCCCCCACAACGCCAGTGCCTTTTACAAGAGGCTGGCGGCCAACGGTCTGGTTTTCGGCAGGGGTTTCGATAACCGGAGCATCGGGAACCTGCACTACCTGGAAGGTCCTATTCGCCAACCAGCGGGCGATTTTACCGTCAAGCTGCTGATAGCCCGTCATGACAAAGGAGTTTGTGACCGGCAGAGGCTGATCAACCTGCACCGACCAGCGTCCATAGCCATCGACAGTGGTGGTCGCCAAGGCGTTATACGGGTCACCCGGTTTGAGCAACACGACGGTCGCGCCCGCAATACCACTACCTGACACAACTGGCCGACGTCCTGTTTTCACACCTTGTGCAGGGGTTTCGATAATCGCCAGATCGGGAGCATCGACAACCTGGATAGTTCTATTGGCCAACCAACCGGATCTTTTCCCCTCAATCGACTGATATCCAGTCATGGTAAAGGCGGGTGGGCTTATCGGCAGCGGATTATCAACCTGCGTGGCCCATCGCCCATAACCATCGACGGTAGTAGTGGCTAGAATATTTTCAGGTTTGTACGACTGCATCAACACAACAGTAGCACCTGCTACACCCGTACCGGTCACAAAAGGCCGGCGGCCCGTTCTGACGCTTTGGGCCGGCGTTTGGATAATCGCCGGATCAGGTACATCAACAACCTTGAGTGTCCTGTTCGCCAGCCAACCCGAACGTTTTCCATCAAGGGTTTGATAGCCGGTCATGGTAAAGGCGGGTGGACTTATCGGTAGAGGGCGCTCTATGCGCACTGACCAGCGGCCATAGCCATCGACCCTAGTAGTGGCCAGCGGATTGTAAGGGTCGTAGGATTTAAGCAACACCACAGTAGCACCAGGGACACCGGTACCTGACACTTGCGGCAGGCGGCCAACTTCGACATTTTGGGCGGGGGTCTCGATTATTGCCGCAGGCACGCTCAGTTCAGCCACCTTGAAGCTGCGATTGCCAGATAACACCGAGGTTCTTCCCCCGAAAGTTTGTCGAGCGGTATAGGAATAACTGCCAACATCATGCACTGACAGCGAGTACACCGACCAGTTGCCGTTGCCATCGGCAATGGCAGTGCCCTCGACTTCCGCGGGCTTGGAAGCATTTACTATTTCAATACGTGCGCCAGGCCAGGCAGTGCCGGCAAATACTGGCTGTTTACCGGTGCTGGCCCCCTCGAGAGGGACCGCAATGACGGGAGCGGGAACCGTGGTTGTACAGTAAGGAAAACCGGCCCCATCAAGCGCGACCGCGACTATCGCCTCGTCCGGCCCGGCGCTGCACACAAGCACTTTAACCTTGCGGGAAGAGTCCTCAAATGTCTGGCCCGCAAGTAGCGTAGGATCGTTGGTTCTTGGCGTCTCTGGCGTGGCATCAATCTGCACATTCTGCACGCCTTGCTCCCTCGCATAACGCATCCACACGCCATTGACCCGGTTGTCATTCTCCGGAAAGTTATCAAAGACCGTAGGCTTCCTGTATTCCAGCGACAACAACGGGTAGTAGGCCCCACCAGGCGAATGGGTTTCAGGGATCTTGATCAGGTACAGCTGCGGGCCTTCGCGCCCCAACACCTTCAAACTGTAAAGGCCGGTGCGCGTGATAGTCGTCGCCTGGCCATCATCCAGCCAGCCGGCATAGCGGCGGCTGACCGCAGGATAAAGCGTGCCACCACCTGACACTGAGTCACCAGTGTCGCCATACCCAACGTAAGTGCAACCAACAGGCGCACTCACAGACGCGCCATTGCGGGGGCAGCCTATGAGGCTTCCCCCATGACTAAAGCCTAAATTATGACCAAACTCGTGCTTGTAAACATGCGGGGAGCCTGCCTTGCCAAACACTCCAACATGCCTACCGGGGGTATAGGCCAAGGCGCCACCGCCACAATTAACGATGTTAATTTCATAGTCGAAATCATCGGGATTAAGGCCATTCTTTTCGGCAGTCTTGCGACCCTCCGCGATAGACGTGGACATAGAGCATCCCTCAGGCTTCGGTCCAGACGTCGCCTCCACTACCCGCCCCTCCAACTTCAGCTTTCCACCGGACGCAGCCAGAATATAAGAGCGTAATGAATTAGGATCAGTAGACAGCGTATGCAACTCCACCTGATCCCTGTCCAACACACGCTCTCCCTGCCAATGGGTTACCGTGACCAACATCCTCTTGGTGCCCGTCACAGGGCGGATTATCTGACTCAAGCTTGACAGTTCACCTTCGGCTGGCGGAAGTTCATCATTTTCAAGGCCGCCAAATTCACGATTAACTTCATGGCTACAGCCCATGAGAGCAACACTTAATGCACTACAAAAAAACCAAGCGAGGAAGATCGATATTTTTTTCATGAGCTCAGTACCTTAAGAGATAGGACTGAAATCACACTAGAGACCTTATGCGCAGCTGGATACTGTCAGAATTAACAGGTACGCAGAATTAGGCGCTGGCGTTTTACAGCAGGCATGAAAAAGCCCGCGGGCTTGGCGGGCTTTTTCAAAAATAAATCTCAGATCAGAACCTGAACACTTCCAGATCCGTGCGAATCGGCGTGGCCATCGGCATCTTCGGTTTTTCCGGGGCCGCAGGCTTGGCCTGGGCGGGGGCCTGTTTACGCGGCTGCGCTTCGGCAATCGGCGGCTGGTTGGCCAGTGGTTTGAGCGCCACCGACAACTGCTGTGCCAAGTGCTGCAACAGCACACCCTGAGCCTGGACCTGGGACGCAGTGGTGCCGGCGTGTTCTTCCTGCAGGTGCACAATGCGGTTGTCCCGCACCTGCCCGCGACGGTCGATCAAGCGCCACTGTGCATCCAGGATCGCCGGTTGCGACTTGCCGGAATCCAGCCGCGTAATGGTCAGCAACACCTGTACATCCGGGGTGAACCCGGAGGGTCCCGGCGCCAGGACCACTCGCTGGCTGTCTAACTGGCCAGCGACCTGACGCAACATCAGCTGGTTGATATCCGACGACAGGCTACCGGCCCAACGACCATCTGTGGAACCTTGCAGGCTGCCGTCGTTCTGACGTTGAAGCAGGGTTTCGCGTTGCAGGTAATCGGCAACGACTACCGGCCCCAGCAATACTGCCATGCCAGCGGTTTGGGCTGGCTGAGCCGGACTTCCGCTGTCCAGCTGGTACAGCGACACCGGTTGATGTGTGCTGCAACCCGCCAACCCCAAAAGGCCAGCGAGCATCAAAAATAGAGGAAGGCGTGGAGCAGTCATCATCCCATCCAAGTGGCTGCCACAAGGCGAACCACAATGTAATACTAAAAATAACCTGAACACGCTCGGCCACGCCGGCGCTGGAAAGGCCATATCATCCGTGAATATGCGCCATGACTCCAGCGCGAAAGCATCGATCTACGCGTTAAATCGTAGATCGAGGCCTCTAGTACCGCTTAAACCGGCGTTTCGACCAGCAAGGCATCCACTCGCTGGAAGCCTCGTGGCAGTTTGTTACCTCGCCGGCCACGCTCACCCTTGTAGTGTTCAAGGTCGTCAGGGCGCAATGACAACGTGCGCTTGCCGGCCTGGAGCACCAGGGTAGAGCCTTCCGGGACCACGGCGATGTCAGTCACATACTCCTCGCGACTGGCCACCCGGTCACCGGGAATCCCGATGATCTTGTTGCCTTTACCCTTGCCCAACTGCGGCAAGTCGCTGATCTTGAACACCAGCAAACGCCCTTCGGTGGTCACCGACGCCAGCCAGTTGCTTTCACGATCCTCCACCGGCCTCGGCAGAATCACCTTGGCGTTGTTCGGCAGGCTCAACAGCGCCTTGCCCGCCTTGTTCTTGGCCTGCAGGTCTTCACCCTTGACCACGAAACCGTAACCGGCGTCGGAGGCGATGACATACAGCGAATCATCGTCCGGCAACAGCACACACTCGAAATTCGCCCCCGGCGGCGGCGTGAGGCGCCCGGTCAAAGGCTCGCCCTGCCCCCGCGCAGACGGCAGGGTGTGGGCCGGCACCGAATAACTGCGCCCGGTCGAGTCGATAAACACCGCGAATTGATTGGAGCGCCCGGCGGCAGCGGTCTTGAAGCCATCACCGGCTTTGTACGAAAGGCCGGTGGCGTCAATATCATGCCCTTTGGCGGAGCGAACCCAACCCTTTTCCGACAGAACGACGGTAATTTTCTCGTTGGGCAACAGCTCGGTTTCGGTCAGGGCCTTGGCTTCAGCGCGCTCGACGATAGGCGAGCGACGGTCATCGCCATAGGTTTCGGCGTCTTTGATCAGTTCGCTGCGCACCAGCTTCTTGAGCTTGGCTTCGCTGCCCAGCAGGGCTTGCAGCTTGGCTTGTTCCTTGAGCAGTGCATCCTGCTCGTCGCGCAGCTTCATTTCTTCCAGGCGTGCCAACTGGCGCAAGCGGGTGTCGAGGATGTAGTCCGCCTGGATCTCGCTCAGCTCGAAACGCGCGATCAGCTCGGCCTTTGGATGCTCGGCGGTACGGATGATATGGATCACTTCATCCAGGTTGAGGTAGGCGATCAGCAAGCCGTCCAACAGGTGCAAGCGGCGCTCGACCTTGTCGAGGCGAAATTGCAGGCGGCGGCGCACGGTTTGTACACGGAACTCCAGCCATTCCACCAGCAGATTGCGCAGGTTCTTCAACTGCGGTTTGCCGTCCAGGCCGATGATGTTGACGTTGACCCGGTAGCTGGACTCCAAGTCGGTGCTGGCGAACAAGTGCTGCATCAGCACTTCGTGATCCACCCGGCTGTTGGTCGGGATGATCACGATGCGGCATGGGTTCTCGTGGTCGGACTCGTCACGCAGGTCGGCCACTTGCGGCAATTTCGACGGTTTGGCCTGCATCAACGCGGCGATCTGCTCCAGCACCTTGGCACCCGATACCTGGTGCGGCAGCGCGGTCACAATAATGTCGCCGTCCTCAATGTGGTACACGGCACGCATACGCACCGAGCCCTTGCCCGTTTCGTACATCTTCAGCAGGTCGGCGCGCGGCGTGATGATCTCTGCTTCGGTCGGGTAATCCGGGCCCTGGATATGCTCGCAGAGCTGCTCGACCGTAGCCTTAGGCTCATCCAGCAAGCGCACGCAGGCGGTGGCGACTTCGCGCAGGTTGTGCGGCGGCACGTCGGTGGCCATGCCGACCGCAATACCGGTGGTGCCATTGAGCAGGATATTCGGCAAACGCGCCGGCAACACCAGGGGTTCGTCGAGGGTGCCGTCAAAGTTCGGCCCCCAGTCGGCAGTGCCCTGGCCCAGCTCGCTGAGCAGCACTTCGGAATAACGCGACAGCCGCGCCTCGGTGTAACGCATGGCGGCGAAGGATTTGGGGTCATCCGGTGCCCCCCAGTTACCCTGGCCGTCCACCAGGGTATAGCGGTAGCTGAACGGCTGGGCCATCAGCACCATCGCTTCATAGCACGCCGAATCGCCGTGGGGGTGGAACTTACCGAGCACGTCACCGACGGTACGCGCCGACTTCTTGTGCTTGGAATCGGCGTCCAGGCCCAACTCACTCATGGCGTAGATGATGCGCCGTTGCACGGGCTTCAGGCCATCGCCGATATGCGGCAAGGCACGGTCCATGATCACGTACATGGAGTAGTTGAGGTAGGCATTTTCGGTGAATTCAGCCAGCGACCGGCGTTCTACGCCATCTAAGCTGTCTGCGAGGATGTCACTCATGCGGGCCTCATCATGGGGTAAGGCGCAGCGGAACTGCCGCTGCGCTGATTCAATTCAAAAAAATCTCGATTCATGGCTGGGCACTCCAGCCGCCATCCGGAGCGGCAAAACGATAGACGATCGGGCGTTTTTCACCATCGGCACGCGGGCCAAAATTGTTGTCGATCCCGACCCAGGCACCGTCGGCATCCACCAACAGGGCTTCAGCCAGGCCATACGACTGCGGGTAACGTCGCTGTGGCGTCAGGGTTTCGTCGGCAAACGACCAGCACAGCTCAACCTTGGCCGTGAGCGGGTCGCGCCGGCAGATCTGGAACGCATTGCGCTCCAGGGTAAACAGCTTGCCGTTGAACAGCGACAAGTCGGCAAAGTCCTTGGACACGGCCTTGGCGTTGGGGAACTGCGCCGGTTGCACTTCCTGGCCGGCCTCGCTCAACAATACACAACGACCATCGCAATCCCATACGCTCTGCCCACGCTTGATCGAGACCAGGCCACGGCGTTCACGCTCGGCAGCCAGCCAGATCTGATTGCCTTCAGGGTTTACCGCCAAGCCTTCGAACAAGGCATTAAAGTGCAGCAACATGCCACTGGCCCTGGCTTCACGCACCATGCCCGGCGCGATTTTCAACCACTCCGGCGCGCCCGTCGCGGGCACCTGCAACACTGCGGCATGGGCTTCGCTGACAATATAACGATTGCCTGCGGCATCACAGCTGATGCCTTCAAAGTCCAGGTCACCACCACGTATGAACGAAGCGGCCTTGGTGCGCGAACGCAAGCCCCAAGGCAGGCCGGACTCGGGCACGGGCGGCACGTCGATCTTCAGCGCTTGCGCGCTCCACGTCGGCGCACGGGTATCCAGGCGGTAGATCTGGTCGTCATCGCGGTCCGAAACCGTCCACAGCTCGTTGCCACACAACGCCAGGCCCGACAGGTTCCCACCGCGCATGCCGTCAACCGGGTGTTCCGAGACCAGCTTGAGCTCTGCCACGCTGGCTGCGGCCACCTGGGTGACCGCCAGCCCGCTCAACATCAGGATCGCCAGGGCGAAGCCTGTGCGCATCAGCCCAGAACCTCGGCCAGGTTGCCTTTGGATTCAAGCCAGGTCTTGCGGTCGCCAGCGCGTTTCTTCGCCAGCAGCATGTCCATCATTTCCGAGGTGGCGGCGAAGTCTTCCAGGGTCAACTGCACCAGGCGCCGGGTGTTCGGGTCCATGGTGGTTTCGCGCAGTTGCGGCGGGTTCATTTCACCCAGGCCCTTGAATCGCGTGACCTGTGGCTTGCCGCGTTTCTTCTCGGCCACCAGGCGGTCGAGGATGCCATCGCGCTCGGCTTCGTCCAGGGCGTAGAAAATTTCCTTGCCCAGGTCGATGCGGTACAGCGGCGGCATGGCGACGTAGACGTGACCGGCATCCACCAACGGGCGGAAATGCTGGACGAACAACGCGCACAGCAAGGTAGCAATGTGCAGGCCGTCGGAGTCGGCGTCGGCGAGGATACAGATCTTGCCATAGCGCAGCTGGCTCATGTCCGCCGCACCCGGGTCGACCCCGATGGCCACGGCGATGTTGTGCACTTCCTGGCTGGCCAGCACTTCGCTGCCGTCGACTTCCCAGGTGTTGAGGATCTTGCCGCGCAGCGGCAGGATCGCCTGGAACTCCTTGTCCCGCGCTTGCTTGGCGGAACCGCCGGCGGAGTCACCTTCGACCAGGAACAGCTCGGAACGCATCGGGTCTTGCCCGGCGCAATCGGCCAGTTTGCCCGGCAGTGCCGGGCCCTGGGTGATGCGCTTGCGCTCGACCTTTTTGCTGGCCTTCAAGCGCCGGCCGGCGTTGTTGATCGCCAGCTCCGCCAGGGCCAGGCCCAGCTCGGGATGCTCGTTGAGCCACAGGCTGAACGCGTCCTTGACCACACCAGAGACAAACGCCGCCGCCTCGCGGGACGACAGGCGCTCTTTGGTCTGGCCGGAAAATTGCGGCTCCTGCATCTTCATCGACAGCACGAACGCGATGCGCTCCCACACGTCTTCCGGCGCCAGCTTGACGCCGCGCGGCAACAGGCTGCGGTATTCGCAGAACTCACGCATGGCATCCAGCAAGCCTTGGCGCAAACCGTTGACGTGGGTGCCGCCCTGGGCCGTGGGGATCAGGTTGACGTAGCTTTCCTGCACGCTGTCGCCACCTTCGGGCAACCACAGCAGCGCCCAGTCCACCGCTTCTTTATTACCCGACAGGCTGCCGCAGAACGGCTCGTTGGGCAGGCGTTCGAAGTCGCTGACCGAGTCTTCCAGGTAGGAACGCAGGCCGTCTTCGTAGTGCCACTCGACCTTCTCGCCGGTGCCTTTGTCTTCAAAGCTGACCAGCAGGCCCGGGCACAACACAGCCTTGGCCTTGAGCACGTGCTTGAGGCGGCTGATGGAGAATTTGGGCGAATCGAAATACTTGGGGTCCGGCGCAAAGTACACGCTGGTGCCGGTGTTGCGCTTGCCAACGGTGCCGATCACTTCCAGGTCGGTGGCTTTGTAGCCATCGGCGAAAGTCATCTGGTACTCGTTGCCATCGCGCTTGACCTTGACCCGCACCAGGGTCGACAGCGCGTTGACCACGGAAATACCCACGCCGTGCAAACCGCCGGAGAACTGGTAGTTCTTGTTGGAGAACTTGCCGCCGGCATGCAGCTTGGTAAGGATCAGCTCGACGCCCGGCACACCCTCTTCGGGGTGAATGTCCACCGGCATGCCACGACCATCGTCGGACACTTCCAGGGAATGGTCGGCGTGAAGGATGACTTGCACCGACTTGGCGTGCCCGGCCAAGGCTTCGTCGACGCTGTTGTCGATGACTTCCTGGGCAAGGTGGTTCGGCCGACTGGTGTCGGTATACATGCCGGGGCGTTTGCGCACCGGGTCGAGGCCCGAGAGGACTTCGATGGCGTCGGCGTTATAAGAGCTAGCGCTGGGAGTGGCCATGGGGTCTCGTCGTGAGTCGTTCGATTAAAAAGTGACCTGCGATTTTCTACAGTGACGAAAAATCGAAGGATTGAAACTGATCTGCGCCAATGCCGGCAAAACACAACAGTGCCGGCAATTGCTGGGCGAACCCCTGGTAGCCATGGTCGCCACCGGCCTGGATGCGCAAGGCGCAGGCCCGGTAATACTGTTGGGCCAGGCGATAATCCAGGGTTTCGTCCCCGGTCTGCAACCACACCTGATAACGCGCGGCATCCTGGGGCGCCGGTACTTCCAGCTCGGCCAGGGCCGTGACGTGGTCCTGTGTCAATTCCCAGGTCTCATCGGTGTAGAGGTTCTTCTGGGTGCCCAGGTAACCGTCAAACATCCGATGGGGACTGACCGCCGGGTTGACCAGCAACGCCTTGAGACCATGGCGTTCTGCAAGATGGGTTGCATAGTAGCCGCCGAGTGAGCTGCCGACCAGCAGTGGCCGGCCCAGTTGCGCAATCGCTTGCTCCAATTGAAGAATCGCCTGACGAGGGTGGTGATGCAGCGCCGGTACACGTAGCTGGTCGGACAGGCCGAGGGTGCCCATCACAGTGGTCAACTGGCTGGCCTTGTTAGAAGCAGGCGCACTGTTGAAACCGTGGATATACAGGATCGAAGCGGACATGCCGGGCTCTCCGTGCTGGGGCCAAAGAGGCGCAGTTTACAGGGGTTCGAGGCCGGCTGTGAGCACCTCAATCTATCAGACGTCGAATAACCCCTGTGAGAGCTGGCTTGCCTGCGATAGCGGTGCATCAGTCACCGATCATTGGCTGGCAGACCGCCATCGCAGGCAAGCCAGCTCCCACAATTGATACCTCAGTAGCCGTTGCTGCCGTAATCGATGGTGAATGCAAAGCCGACCAAACGCTCCACCCCCGTCTCCAACCGTCCGTCGCCATGCAAACGCAACCAGCGATAACCCGGCGCCTGCTCGCTGACCTGGAAATCCTCACTTCCCGGCGCGAACTGGATACAGGTGGACGGCGAAGCCAGCAGTCGCACACCGTTGCGGTCGCCGTCGATCTCCTGATGCACGTGACCCCAAAGCAATGCCTTGGTCTGCGGGAAGCGCTCAAGCACGGCAAACAGCGCCTCGGGGTTGCGCAGGCCGATCGGCTCCATCCACGCACAGCCGATGGGCACCGGATGATGATGGAAACACACTAGATGATGGCGGTCCGGCGCTTCGCTCAAGGCCTGCGCCAGCCGTTGCAGTTGCTCGTCTTGCAAGTAACCCGGCACCGACCCGGGTACCGCCGAATCCAGCAGGGTGATACGCCAGTTGCCGATATCCACCACCGGTTCGAGCAAATCACTGTGCATGGCAGCCTGGGCCATGACCTGCGGTTCGTCGTGGTTGCCGGGAATCCAGCGCGCCGGGGCGCCAAGGGGAGCGGTCAAGTCGCGAAACTGCTGATAGGACGCCAGCGTGCCGTCCTGAGACAAGTCACCGGTCGCCAGTATCAGGTCGATGGTCGGCTGTTGCGCGCGCGCCAGCTCGACCACCCGCTGCAGGCTTTCACGGGTATTCATGCCCAGCAGCGTGGCGTCAGCGTCGGCAAACAGATGGCTGTCGGACAACTGCACCAGCAACACGGCATCAGGATTCACGGCGGATACGCTCGGCAAGGCGCTCTCCCTGGCAACTACAGGAATGGACATTTGGCGCGATTATGCTGGGGCAGGACACAAAGAGGAAACCCAAGGAAGCAGGCACAGTTCACATTTACCGCACCACTTCAAACTCATGGCCCAAGGCCAGGCAGTGGCTGAGCCATTCGCCGAGGAACACATTGAGCTGTGCTTTCTCATCGGGCTGGTGCATGAACACATTCGGGTAAGGATAGATGCTGCGAAAGCGTCGTGCGTGCTCGGCGCTGATCACTTCGGCCATACGGGCGTCGTGGTACACCTGTACTTCCAGTTGCGGCACCGGCAACCACGGCAGGCTGTGTTCCTGGCGTACCCGCAGGGTGGTGGTGTATGGGCAGGTGAGAATGACTTCCAGGGTCAGCACGCCAAGCATCTGGTCGCCATGGGTGACGGCGATTCGCCGCGCCTGTGGGGTGTGACGCATGTCCGGGAGCAGGCGCATCAGCCGCGCATAGTTGGCCTCGCAGGCCGCTTGCAGCCCGATCAGGTCAACTCGATAACGTTCCCGTGCCTTTACTGCCATAACCCCCTCACTTCCGCGCGATTAAGCGCAAGCCATTGCAGGGCGATAATGCTGGCTGCGTTGGAAATCTTGCCATCGCGCACCGCCTGCAAGGCATCTTCGAATGCCCAGACGGTGACGCGGATGTCTTCTGCTTCTTCTTCCAATCCATGGACACCACCCGCGCCCGAGCTGTCACATCGGCCCAGGTACAGGTGGACAAATTCGGTACTGCCGCCCGGCGACGGGAAATACTTGGTGATCGGCCACAGCGCGGAGAATGTCAGCCCAGCTTCCTCCTCGGCCTCGCGGTGTGCAACCTCCTCGGGTTGCTCATCCTTGTCAATCAGGCCGGCGACCATCTCCACCAGCCAGGGGTTGTCGGCGCGGCCCATGACGCCGACGCGGAACTGCTCGATCAACACCACCTCATCGCGCAGCGGGTCGTAGGGCAGCACGCACACGGCGTCATGACGCACGAACACCTCGCGGTTGATCACCCGGCTCATGCCGCCGTCGAATTTTTCGTGGCGCAGTTGCACGCGATCGAGCTTGTAGAAGCCTTTATAGGCATTGTCACGCTGAACAATCTCGATCTTGTTCGGCGTCGACTTCGCGATGTCCGTCATGCTGTCCCTCGTTAAGCTCGTGCAATGGGCGCCATCCTAACGCGCCGACGCCCGTTGATGCAGCCCCTTTGCGGTTGCCGGGAGAGGCGGCGAGCGTCAAACTCGCTGCAATCAGTTTAGTGGCGAACTGACGGCCACGTTGGCAGTCCAAGCGCTACTCTTTTCGCTTTCCATCGATTTACGAAGGACACACATGTCGCTTTTAAAAATCGCCTCCGTGGCCTGTATTGCCTTGACCCTGGGTGCTTGCCAGAGCCTGTTCCAACCCGCCTATCTCAAGCCGCTGGACGTTACCACCGACAAATCGGAGCAGATCAAGCCCGGCTGTGACAGCCCAGCCTGCCCGCTGGTGAACATCGACACCGTGCATTTCCCCACCGAGCCACAACTCGACAGCCTGGTGGAACAGCGTTTGCTGCAAATGACCCGCACCACGCCTGGCGCCAGCGTACCGGCGAGCCTGAACGCCTACCGGAACACCTTCCTGCGTGAGTCGCCGGACCGCCATGGCATGTACTTGCAAGCCAAGGTACGTGACCAGCATGACGGACTGGTGATCGTTGAAGTGTCCAGCTACCTGGACACCGGTGTCGCCCACGGCGAGCCAGGCCGTGGGTTTATCAACTATTCACGGATTCTGCATAAGGAACTGACCCTGGCCGACATGCTGCTGCCCGGCCAGGAGCAGGCCTTCTGGAACACCGCGAAAGTTGCCCACAACAGTTGGTTGATCAGCACCAAGATGGACCGCGATCCGGAGTTCGTGAAGAGCTGGCCGTTCCAGAAAACCCCGAACGTGGCCCTGACCAGCGGCGGTGTGGTGCTCAAGTACAACGTCAGCACCATCGCCCCTTACGCACAGGGGCTGATCGAAATCACCCTGCCCTATACGCGCCTCACCGGTGTGATCAAGCCTGAGCTGGTGCCCGCACGCCGTTGATCGGTTGACGGTTCAAGGGTGTTATTACAGAGGGAGATTGGGTGTTTGTCGGATCGCTATCGCGGGCAAGCCCGACTCCCACAGGGGACCGTTTGTGAACACAAAATCTGTGTACCACTCGGCCAACTGTGGGAGCCGGGCTTGCCCGCGATGAGGGCGGTGCGGACACCGCCGTCTATGGATCAGACCTTCTTGTAGAGCTGGCTACCTTCCTGCTTGAACCGCTCAGCCTGCTCGGCCAAACCCTTGGCCACGTCCACATCCACCGCATCAATGCGCTGGTTGGCCGCGTACTCACGCACCTCATGGGTGACCTTCATCGAGCAGAATTTAGGCCCACACATGGAGCAGAAATGCGCGACCTTGGCCGATTCCTTGGGCAACGTCTCGTCGTGGAATGCCCGTGCGGTGTCCGGGTCCAGGCCGAGGTTGAACTGGTCTTCCCAGCGGAATTCGAAGCGCGCCTTGCTCAGGGCGTTATCGCGAATCTGCGCGCCAGGGTGGCCTTTGGCAAGGTCGGCCGCGTGGGCCGCAATCTTGTAGGTGATGATCCCGGTCTTCACGTCATCCTTGTTCGGCAGCCCCAAGTGCTCCTTGGGCGTGACGTAGCAGAGCATGGCGCAACCGAACCAACCGATCATCGCCGCGCCAATGCCTGAGGTGATGTGGTCGTAGCCCGGCGCAATATCAGTGGTCAGTGGGCCGAGGGTATAGAACGGCGCCTCGTCGCAACACTCCAGCTGCTTGTCCATGTTCTCCTTGATCAGTTGCATCGGCACATGGCCAGGGCCTTCGATCATGGTTTGCACGTCGTGCTTCCAGGCGATCTTGGTCAGCTCGCCCAGAGTCTCCAGTTCACCGAATTGCGCAGCGTCGTTGGCATCGGCCACAGACCCCGGGCGCAGGCC
Organism: Pseudomonas sp. MF6751; assembly: GCF_016613265.1. NCBI lineage: Bacteria > Pseudomonadati > Pseudomonadota > Gammaproteobacteria > Pseudomonadales > Pseudomonadaceae > Pseudomonas > Pseudomonas sp. MF6751. The sequence goes on along the minus strand of NZ_JAENSV010000009.1, from coordinate 126,959 downwards.
ATCCCCCAGGGAGAAGCTGACGTCATAGGCCTTCATGATTTCGCAGATCTCTTCGAAATGCGTGTAGGCAAAGTTTTCCTTGTGATGGGCCAAGCACCACTTGGCCATGATCGCTCCGCCACGGCTGACAATGCCGGTGACGCGATTGGCGGTCAGCGGCACGTAGCGCAGCAATACGCCGGCGTGAATGGTGAAGTAGTCCACGCCTTGCTCGGCCTGTTCGATCAGGGTGTCGCGGAACAGCTCCCAGGTCAGGTCTTCGGCAACGCCGTCGACTTTTTCCAGGGCCTGATAGATAGGCACTGTGCCGATCGGCACGGGCGAATTACGGATGATCCACTCGCGGGTTTCATGGATATGCTTGCCAGTAGACAGGTCCATGATGTTGTCCGAGCCCCAGCGAATGCCCCAGGTCATCTTCGCCACTTCTTCTTCAATGGACGAACCCAAGGCGCTGTTGCCGATGTTGCCGTTGATCTTCACCAGGAAGTTACGGCCGATAATCATCGGTTCCAGCTCAGTGTGGTTGATGTTGGCCGGGATGATTGCGCGGCCGCGGGCGATTTCTTCGCGCACGAACTCGGGCGTGATGATTTTCGGAATACTGGCGCCGAAGCTGTGCCCGGCATGTTGTTGCTTGAGCAGGCCGCTGGCGCGGGCTTCCTCAAGCTTCATGTTTTCGCGGATGGCCACGTATTCCATTTCTGGCGTGATGATGCCTTTGCGCGCGTAGTGCATCTGGCTGACGTTGGCGCCGGCCTTGGCCCGACGCGGGTTTTGCAGGTGGGCAAAGCGCAGGTAGGCCAGGTCGGGGTTATCCAGACGTTCCTGGCCGTAGCGTGAACTCAAGCAGGCCAGCCGCTCGGTGTCACCACGCTCTTCGATCCACGGCGAGCGCACATCGGCCAAGCCTTTGCACACGTCGATGATGACATTGGGGTCGGTATAGGGGCCGGAGGTATCGTAGACCACTACAGGGGCGTTGATTTCGCCACCAAACTCAGTGGGGGTCACGTCCAGGCTGATTTCACGCATCGGCACGCGAATATCCGGGCGCGAGCCCTGCACGTAGATTTTTTGCGAGCGGGTAAATGGCTGCACGGAGCCGGAGTCGACCTTGGCCGATTCACTCAGGTGCACGGTATTTTTTAGTTTTGTACTCATCACAGGCTCTCCAACTTATCCAGGCGGTGGATTTTTGTCGGAGCGAACCTGTGACGGACGGACGCACTGGAACCAGTGCTGTGCTTGGCGCACGAGGGCTGTTCGATTGTCGAACAACATCCCGGACGAAGCACAAGAGGACTCGCCGGGTGACGAGAAATCTTGTTCCCTACGCAGGCGCTAACCTGATCAGGTTCAACGGGATCCGGTATTTACCGATCTCAGCCTTCCAACAAGGCACCCCGACAAGAACGCGGCCAGTCTAGACCATGGCGTGGGCAAATTGCCAATAGCGGTGCATTCAGCGTGATGAATGGCGTGATCGTGGGATTGTTGTGTGACGGTACGGCCACTACACTCGGGCACGGCCTCAAGGCTTGACGCCAGGCATGGCCAGCCTTAGCCTTGGGCGATGAATTATCACCGTAATATTCTTACTAGGGATCGCCTCATGCTGCGCAAACTCTCACTGGCTGTTGCCGTGTCTTGTGCGACCAACGGACTGGTCTGGGCAGCTGAAGCGCCCTTGTCCGCCAATACCGACCTGGTCAGCGTCTATCAGGAAGCGGCGAACAACAACGCCGACCTGGCCGCTGCCCGTGCGCAGTACGGCGCGCAAAAAGAAGTGGTGCCCCAGGCCCGCGCAGGTTTGCTGCCGAATCTGTCGGCCGGCGCCGACAGCAATAACGTACGTACCCAGATCGACCAACCGGCCGCCACGGCCAACCGTGACGCCCACTCCTGGCGGGCCACCCTGAGCCAGCCGCTGTTCCGTGCCGACCGCTGGTTCCAGCTGCAAGCCGCCCAAGCCGTTAACGAGCAAGCCTCGCTGCAACTGTCGGCCTCCGAGCAGAACCTGATTTTGCAAAGTGCCGAGAGCTACTTCGCCGTGCTGCGCGCCCAGGACAACCTGGCGTCGACCAAGGCCGAAGAAAATGCCTTCAAGCGCCAGCTCGACCAGTCCAACGAACGCTTCGATGTGGGCCTGTCGGACAAGACCGATGTGCTGCAATCACAAGCCAGCTACGACACTGCACGGGCCAACCGCATCCTGGCCCAGCGCCAGGTGGACGACGCTTTCGAAGCGCTGATCACCCTGACCAACCGCCAATACAACTCGATTCAGGGTATCGTCCACACGCTGCCGGTGCTGCCGCCGGCACCGAACGACGCCAAGGCCTGGGTCGAAACTGCCGGGCGCCAGAACCTCAACCTGCTCGCCAGCAATTACGCGGTAACCGCCGCCGAAGAGACCCTACGGCAGCGCAAGGCCGGCCACTTGCCGACGCTCGATGCGGTTGCGCAATACGAAAAAGGCGACAACGACGCCCTGGGTTTCAGCAACCCGAATCAGTTGCCTATCCCGTACGGTGGCGATGTGTCGCAACGCACCGTCGGCCTGCGCTTGAACATCCCGATCTACAGCGGCGGCCTCACCAGCTCGCAAGTGCGCGAATCCTATTCGCGCCTCGACCAGACCGAGCAACAACGTGAAGGCCTGCGCCGCCAAGTGGTGGAAAACACCCGCAACCTGCACCGTGCAGTCAACACCGATGTGGAGCAGGTACAGGCACGCCGTCAGTCGATCATCTCCAACCAGAGCGCGGTGGAAGCCACGGAAATCGGCTATCAGGTGGGCACGCGCAACATCGTCGACGTGCTGGACTCACAGCGCCAGCTGTACGCGTCAGTGCGCAACTACAACAACAGCCGCTACGACTACATCCTCGATAACCTGCGCTTGAAGCAGGCGGCAGGCACGCTCAACCCGGGGGATTTGCAGGATCTGGCGCGCTATCTCAAGGCCGACTACAACCCGGACAAAGACTTCCTGCCGCCGGACCTGGCCAAAGCCGCTGCCGAACAGCTCAAGGCCCGCCCCGGCTATTAAGCGCACCGCCGAACCCATGTGGGAGCTGGCTTGCCTGCGATGCAGACACCTCGGTATATCTGGTACACCGAGGTGATGCTATCGCAGGCAAGCCAGCTCCCACATTGGGTTGGTGTTGTCAGCGAGTGATCAGTCTGTCCAAGCCATCCAGTAAACGCTTTAAAGCGCCCTGATTGGCCTGCATCACCTTGAGCCCAGCCTGCGCCATCCTGCGTGCGTCCTGGGGCAACTCAAACAACTGTCGCACCGCCTCGGCCAGCCCATCGGCATCGTCCACCTCTCGCAACGCCCCGGCGTCGCGCATCATCGCGGTGATGTCGAGGAAGTTGAAGACATGCGGCCCCATGATCACCGGTTTACCCAGCGACGCCGGTTCCAGCGGGTTGTGCCCGCCGGTCGGCACCAGGCTGCCGCCGACAAATGCGCTGTCGGCCAGGGCGTAAAGAAACAGCAATTCGCCCATGGTGTCGCCAAGCAGCACCGACGTTTGCTCGGTGACCGGCTCACCGCTGGAGCGACGCACGGTGGCAAACCCTTGCTGCACGCAGCGCTCAAACGTCGGGCCAAAGCGCTCCTGATGACGGGGCACCAGAATCAGCAGTGCATTGGGATAGTTCGCCAGCAACAGGCGATGAGCTGCCAGCACCACGTCGTCTTCACCTTCGTGGGTACTGGCGGCGATCCAGACCGGACGCTCGCTGGCGCCCCATTGTTCACGCAGGGCGGCGGCGCGGGCCGTCAACTGAGGGTCGATGCTCAGGTCGAACTTGATCGAGCCGGTCACCTCCACAGTTTCAGGACGTGCACCCAGGCTGCGGAAACGTTCAGCCTCGGTCTCGGTCTGTACCGCGAACAAGCTCATTTCTGCCAGCATCGGCGCCGTCAGCTTGGCAAATCGCGCATACCCCTTGGCCGAACGCGCCGACAGCCGCGCATTGGCCAGCGCCACCGGGATACCGCGCTGGGCGCAGGCATGGATATGGTTGGGCCACAGCTCGGTTTCCATGATCACCGCCAGCGTGGGCTGCACGCGGTCGAGAAAACGCTTGGCGGCGCAGGGTAAATCGTACGGCAAGTAGCAGTGCTGGATGCGCGGTTCGTTGGCGAACAACGCCTGGATCCGCTCGGAACCGGTGGGCGTCATGCAGGTGACGGTAATCGGCAGCTGTGGATAACGCTCCAACAAGCCGCGAACCATCGGGGCGGCGGCAATGCTTTCGCCGACCGACACCGCGTGCACCCAGATCCCACCGGGCCGCATCACCGGCAAGCCATAGGAAAACCGCTCGCCCACCCGCTTGGCATAGGCCGGCGCTTTGCGCGCACGCAACCACAAGCGTAAAGCCACCAACGGCAGCGCCAGGTAAAACAGACAGCTGTAGAGAGTTCTATTCATGGCGGCGGAGTTTATCGGCTTTTTCAGTCGATCGCCTGCAAGCACTCAGCAAAACGTTTGGCCAAGAAGCGCGCAGCGGGCCCAAGGTGCTCGTCGCGGCGCCACACCAGTTCCACTACCAGGGCGGGCGGGGTCCATTCGCTGGCCAATTCGATCATCTGTTGCTGGTAAGTCGGATATTGCACGATATGCCGAGGCAGCCAGGCCCAGCCCAGGCCACTCATCAGCCATTCGGCCAATACGTAGAAGCTGTCGGCGCGCCACACCAGGGGGCTGGCCGCCTCGCTGCCGGGGTAGACGCTGGTCTGGGTCGACATCAGCAACTGGCGAAACTGGGCCAGGTGTTGGCACGTCACGTACTGCTCCTTGGCCAACGGGTGATTGACTCCGCACACCGTGACCATTTCCACACTGCCCACCACCCTTCGCTCCAGGGCTTCGGGAATCTGGTCGTGATAGAACAACAGCCCCAGGTCCGCCTTGCGCTCCACCAGCTTGCGCGCCACATCGCCCTGAGCCGCGCTGGACAACTGCACCTCCAACAGCGGGTAGTGCACCGCCAGCGCCTCCAGGCTGTCGAGCACAGGCTGGAACAATATCGCCTCATCCTGGGCCAGGCGCAGGCAGGCTTCCTCGCCGCGGGTCAACGATAAGGCCCGGCCCGTGAGGCGCTCACACTGGCGCAGCACCTCACGCGCTTCCTCCAACAACACACTGCCGGCCTCGGTCAGGCGCGGTTGCCGGCCGCTGCTACGTTCGAACAGGACAACGCCCAAGTCCGCCTCCAGCAGGGCAATGCCATTGCTGACCGCCGATTGCGCCTTGCGCTGCCCACGGGCCACGGCAGAAAACGAACGCTGCTCGGCGACGCTGACAAACAGCCGCATCTGCTCCAGATCCCATTGCACGCTCATGGCTAAACCCATCTCAATTCCAGATAGGTAATGACTTTACCCCATCTGGCGAACCTCTAGAATGCCGACCTTATCAAATGCGCATCACCTCGAGGATTGCCCCATGAATGCCGCCTACTACTACTTGGCCATCGCCATCTGCTCGGAAGTGATCGCCACCGTTTCCATGAAAGCCATCAAAGGCTGGAGCACCCCTATTCCGTTGCTGCTGGTGATCGTCGGTTACGGCGTGGCGTTCTGGATGCTGACCCTAGTGGTACGCACCGTGCCGGTCGGCGTGGCATACGCGGTGTGGGCCGGGATGGGCATCGTGATGGTCAGCATCGCGGCGTTGTTCATCTATGGGCAGAAGCTGGATGTGCCGGCGATGCTGGGGATGGGCCTGATTGTGCTGGGCGTGGTGGTGATTCAGCTGTTCTCGAAAACCGCCGGGCACTGACCGCCACTCAACAGCCTGTATACTGCGCCTCTTGTCTTGAACACTGAGGTCGCCGATGCCATCCGTTATTTCCACCGACGTTCTGATTGTCGGCGCCGGGGTTGCCGGCCTCTGGCTCAATGCGCGCCTGCGCGGCCAGGGGTTCTCCACGGTACTGGTGGAAAGCGCCACCCTGGGCGGCGGGCAAAGCCTGAAGTCCCAGGGGATCATTCACGGCGGTGCGAAATACGCCTTGCATGGCGCCCTCACCGGCGCCTCCGAAGCCATTGCCGATATGCCGCGCCGCTGGCGTGAAGCCCTGGCCGGCAGCGGCGAGCTGGACCTGTCCGGTGTGCGCGTGCTGTCCCAGGCGCATTACTTGTGGTCGCCCGGGACGATTGCCGGCAACCTCACCAGCTTTTTTGCCAGCAAGGCCGTGCGTGGCCGCGTCGATCAGGTCAAGGGCGACGAACTGCCCCTGGCGCTGCAGGACCGTCGCTTCAAAGGCAAGGTCTATCGCCTGGCCGAGCTGGTGGTGGACGTGCCCAGCCTGATCAACCGCCTGGCGCAATTGGCCGGTGACGGTCTGCTCGCTGGTCAGCACATCGAACCGTTGCTGGAGGGTGACACCCTGGTGGGCTTGAAGGTCGATGGTCGTGAGATCCGCGCCCAGCGCATAGTCCTGAGCGCTGGCGGCGGCACGGCAGACTTGCTCGCCGCCCTGGGCCATAGCCAGCCGGCCATGCAAAAACGCCCGCTGCACATGATCATCGCCAAAGGCCCCGGCCTCAAGCCGCTGTACGCCCACTGCCTGGGCGGCGGCACCAAGCCGCGGATCACCGTAACCACCCACCCGGCCGCCGACGGCAACTGGGTGTGGTACATGGGCGGCGATATCGCCGAGGCTGACGGTGTGGGGCGTACGCCGCAAGAACAGATCGCCACCGCGCAGAAAGAGCTGGCGCAACTGCTGCCCTGGATCGACATGAGCCAGACCCAGTGGGCCACCCTGCGGGTGGATCGCGCCGAGCCGCTGCAAACGGGGCTGAGCCGTCCCGATAACGCGTTCCTTGCCGAAGACGGCCGCCTGCTGGTGGGCTGGCCCACCAAACTGGCCCTGGCGCCGGACTTCGCCGACCGCGTACTCCACGCCCTGGAGCGCGACGGCATACGCCCCAGCGCCAGCGCCCCTCTGCCCGAACTGCCAACCCCGGCAATCGGCCAACCCGCCTGGGAGCAACTGTTGCCATGAGCCTGCCAACCCTGCACGACCTGCATCGCCCCCTGGGCAGCACCGGCCTGCTGGTGTCGCCCCTGGGCCTGGGCACCGTCAAGTTGGGCCGCGACCAAGGGGTGAAATACCCCAACGGCTTTCAGATCCCTGGCGACGACGACGCCCGCATGTTGTTGCGCCAGGCCCGCGAGCTGGGCATCAACCTGATCGACACCGCGCCGGCCTACGGCATCAGCGAAGAGCGCCTGGGGCCGCTGCTGCGTGATCAGCGCAAGGACTGGGTAATCGTCAGCAAGGTTGGCGAAGAGTTTGCCAATGGCGTGTCCCATCACGATTTCAGCGCAGCCCATACGCGGATGTCGATTGAACGCAGCCTGAAACGACTTGAAACGGATTTTATCGACCTGGTGCTGGTGCATTCCGACGGCAACGACTTGCATATCCTCAATGATTGCGAGGTTTACCAGACCCTGGCGCAGCTGAAGAAAGACGGCAAGATTCGCGGTTTCGGCTTCTCCGGCAAAACCGTCGAGGGCGGTGTGAAAGCGCTGGAACAGGGCGACTGCGCGATGGTCACCTACAACCTCAACGAACAGGCTGAGAAGGCCGTGATCGACTATGCGGCCGCCCACGGCAAGGGCATCCTGGTGAAAAAGGCGCTGGCCAGCGGCCACGTATGCCTGGAACCGGGAATGGATCCAATTCAGGCCAGTTTCACCTTGTTGTTCGCGCAAACGGGCGTCGCCAGTGCTATTGTCGGGACCATTAATCCGCTGCACCTGGCCCATAACGTAGCAACTGCTGCCCGGGTCATTCGTCAACTCTGATGCCGCCCACGCGGCCGACCCCGTCGCAAGAAGGAGCCGACATGCCGCGTACGCTCATAAGAAAGAACCCCAGCAACTTCAAGACACTGCCGCTGCACGTCGAAGCCACCCCCGAAGGCCTGAGTTACCAGAGCGTCGGCATGCCGCTCAACTTCGCCCAGACCTTGCAACGGCGCAAGCCGGTCGAGGTGCCAGATCCCGAGCGCTTCGCCCTGGAACTGGCTAACCTCGGCGTCTCGGTACGCCTGACCCTGCACTGGCAAAACAAGGACTACTGGGTGCTGGTGCGCCAACGCCGCCAGGACCGTGGCGATGTTGTGCTCAAGCTGATCTCCGGCTACGTCCCAGCTCATGAACTGAACCTGCCGCTGCACACCGCCATCCAGGAAATTGCCGAGGAGTGCCTGCTCGAAACCCCTGAAGGCTGGCTCGGCGGGCGCTTTAACGATACCTGGCTGCCGGCGCCCTACTCCGCCGCCCTGCATTACCGCGAAGCCCTGCCGTTTCGCCTGAGCCCTTTGTCTGGGGCCGCACGCCCGGTACGCTGCGCCACCATGCAACTGATCGAGCGCCCACGGGCCTACGTGCACCTGCCGACCGCCTCGCTGCAATTGATTTATGACCTGCGCCTGGAAGTGCCGAAGGAAGCCAAGTCCCTCAGCTTGTTTCATGTGGATGAGCGTTTGGAGGGTGACCAACTGGTGGCGCGCCTGGACCGTCAGCGCCCGGACCTGTACTTGATGCCGCTCAAAGATGGCGAGCCACTGGCAGAGTTGTACACGGTCAAGAAAGACCAGCTGTACCCGGCCAGCACGCGCGGCCTCTATCTGGCGGAAAGTTTTGCCCAGCAAGAGGGCTGGCTGGTGCGCGATGAGCGGATACGCTGGAAGGATTGGCTCAGGCAGCAGGGCCTGGCAGAACCGGAAAAAGACTCCAAGCTCAAGCGCTTGACCGGCAAGGCACGGCAGATGCTGCGCAAGATCGTGCCGAAGAAAAGCTAGGGGCGAGCAGGCTCGCCCCACGGGGTATCACTCGTTGTTGCGGATCTTCTCGACAATCGCAGTGGTGGAGCTGTTTTCAACCAACCCCAGCACTTTTACCGTGCCACCGTAGGCGCTGACGATGTCCGCACCGACTACCTGATCGACAGTGTAGTCACCACCCTTGACCAGCACGTCGGGCTTGACCTGGGCCAACAGGTTTTCCGGGGTGCCTTCGGAAAAGCTGATCACCCAGTCCACCGCGCCCAGACCCGCGAGGACCGCCATGCGCCGGTCAACGCTGTTGATCGGGCGGCCAGGACCTTTCAAGCGGCTGACCGAAGCGTCATCGTTGACCGCAACGATCAAGCGATCGCCTTGGGCGCTTGCCTGCTCCAGGTACGTCACGTGCCCGGCGTGCAGGATGTCAAAGCAGCCGTTGGTGAACACAATGCTTTCGTTGTGAGCTCGAGCATCGTCAATTGCCAGCAGCAACTGCTCCAGGCCCAGCACACCACGCTCCGAGCCTTCGGAACGCTGGATCGCACGGCGCAACTCAGGTGCGCTGATGGCTGCAGTACCCAGCTTGCCCACCACAATGCCCGCGGCCAGGTTAGCCAGGGCCACGGCGTGGGGCAGTTCCTCGCCAGCCGCGATAGACGCAGCCAGAGTAGAGATTACCGTGTCACCGGCGCCCGTAACGTCAAACACTTCACGGGCACGCGCCGGCAGGTGCATCGCCGGGTGACCCGGACGCAACAGGGTCATGCCGTGCTCGCCACGGGTCACCAGCAAGGCGCCCAGGTCGAGATCGGCCATCAGCGCCGCGCCCTTGCTCACCAGTTCGTGCTCATCAGCGCAACCGCCGACGATGGTTTCGAACTCACTGAGGTTGGGCGTGAGCAGGCTGGCGCCTCGGTAAACCGAGAAGTCCTTGCCCTTGGGATCGGCCAGCACCGGGATGTTGCGGGCCTTGGCGGCCTGGATCAATACCTGGTGATTCTGCAAGGCGCCTTTGCCGTAGTCGGACAACACCAGCACCTTGATACCTTCGAGCAGCGCCTCGACCTGGTCGCCGAGGGCCAGAGCGTCGGTGGCGAAGGGTTCTTCGAAATCGATACGCAGCAACTGCTGGTGACGGCTCATGACCCGCAGCTTGACGATCGTCGGCTGATGAGCAATGCGCTGGAACAACGCATGCACGCCGGCACCCTGCAGGCTGTTGGCCAGACTTTCGGCCGCTTCGTCGTCACCGGTCACACCCACCAGGGAGGCCGGGGCGCCGAGGGCGGCAATATTGAGCGCGACGTTGGCAGCGCCACCTGGGCGGTCTTCGATTTGCTCGACCTTGACGACCGGCACCGGAGCCTCAGGGGAAATCCGTGAGGTACCACCATGCCAGTAACGGTCGAGCATGACATCGCCGACCACCAAGACAGCGGCTTGATTGAATCGCGGCATGGACAACTTCATGGAGCAACCCACATACAAAATGAACAGGGGCGCGATATTAGCACAGGGTTTGCGATGGCTTGCGACCACCGCAGGGCAAATGTGGGAGGGGATTTGATCTCTGTAGGAGCGAGCTTGCTCGCGAAAAACTCACAGACGCCGCGTTTATTCAGGAAGCGCGGTTTATCGTTGAGGTTTTTCGCGAGCGAGCTCGCTCCTACATTTCATTTACACCGTGATGCCGGTTGGATCAGGTGATATCAGCCTGCACCGGTGCATCCAGACCCATGGCATGCAGGCGGGCGTAGTAACCGTTCTGCGCCAACAACTCGCCATGGGTACCACGCTCGACAATCCGCCCGTCGTCCATCACCAGGATCAGATCAGCCTTCTCAATGGTGGACAAGCGGTGCGCGATCACCAAGGTCGTGCGACCTTGCATGACCTTATCGAGTGCCGCCTGGATATGCCGCTCGGACTCGGTATCGAGGGCCGAGGTGGCCTCGTCGAGGATCAGCAACGGGGCATTCTTGAGCAACGCACGGGCAATCGCCAAACGCTGACGCTGGCCGCCGGACAACAACACACCGTTCTCGCCAACCTGAGTATCAAAGCCCTTGGGCAACTGATCGATGAAGTCCTTGGCGTTGGCATCCGCCGCCGCCGCTTCCACATCGGCACGAGGTGCACCGGCCAGGTCGCCGTAGGCGATGTTGTTGGTCACAGTGTCGCTGAACAGGGTCACATGCTGGGTGACCTGGGCAATGTGTTTGCGCAGGTTGAGCAACTTGTAGTCTTCAATTTCGATGCCATCGAGCAGGATTTCACCGCTTTCATGATGGTAAAAGCGCGGGATCAGGCTGGCCAGGGTCGACTTGCCACTGCCCGAACGCCCCACCAGCGCAATCATCTGCCCAGGCTCGGCGGTAAAGCTGATGTCCTTGAGCACATGGCGATCGGTGCCAGGGTAGGTGAAGTTCAGGTGACGCACTTCCAGGCGACCGCTGACCTTGTCGCGTTCAAGAGTGCCGTGGTCGACCTCAACGTCTTCGTCCAGCTGTTCGAAGATACTTTCGGCGCCTGCCACACCTTTCTGGATAGTCGAACTGACCTCCGAGAGCTGGCGGATCGGCTTGGGCAGCAAGCCCGCCAGGGTGATGTAGGCCACCATGTCACCCGCCGAGGCGTCGCCACGCAGGTACAGCACCAGGAACATCAACACGGCCATGGCGGAGTAGATCACCAATTGCAGCGCCGGGGTGTAGATCGCCCCAGTGCGGGTCATGCGCAGTTGCTTGTTCGTATTGCTCTGGCTGGCCTTGAAGAAGCGCTTCTGTTCGTAGACTTCGCCGCCGAAGCTGCGCACCACGCGGTAGCCCTGGATGGTCTCCGAGGCCACGTGGGTCACGTCGCCCATGGCCACCTGGATCTTCTTGCTCTGCTTGCGGAATTTCTTGCTGGCGGTACTGACCATCACGGCAATCAACGGCAGGATCGCGATCATTACCAACGTGAGGCGCCAGTTCATGTACAGCAAGGAAGCGAACAGGAAGATCACCGTCATGCCTTCACGGATCACCACCTTGATAGCATCGGTCGCAGCCCCCGTGACCATGGTCACGTTGAAGGTGATGCGGGAAATCAGATGCCCGGAGTTGTGATTATCGAAGTAGCGGTTGGGCAGCGTCAGCAGGTTGTTGAACAGTTGCACCCGCAAGTCGTGGACCAGACCCAGGGAGACCTTGGCCAACAGGTAGTTGCCCAGGAATGAGCCCAGGCCCTGCCAGGCCGCGATCAAGATGATCAGCAGCGGTACCGCCTGCAGCAATTGCAGGTCGCGCAGGAAGGGCACGGTCGGGAACAGCACGGCTTCCGGATTGGAGAGACCGTCGACAAAGTACTTGAGGATGTAACCCAGCATCGGTTGGGTCGACGCGAAAATCAGAAATCCAAGGATACTCAACGCGAACAAGCCCATATAGGGCTTAACGTAACTGAGCAGGCGGAAGTATATTTTCAAGCTCGAAGGGCTTGCGCTCGGACTGGAGTCGGTCATATCACGCGGCGTTTTGAAAAAGGAGGCTGACTTTAGCACAGCTTCTCTGTTGTACTTGCACCCGGCGTAAGCCGCGGCCCGGTTGGATCCTACCGGCGACATTACATAGCCACTAGCTTAAGATGGTCGGCTTTCTCTTTCTGGAATGGCTTTACTGTATGCACTCCAAGCGCCTTACCTATGGCTCAAATCGCGTTTTCGACTTCCTGGTCCTATGGATTTTGCCTGTTGGCTTGCTGCTGCTCCTGAGTGCACTGTTCTTTGTCGGCAATCGCAATGTACTGCACCGCATTGTCTACATCCTGTTCAGCGTACCGACCTTGTTTCTGTTGTGCATGCGCCCTCGGGAGTTCAAGGACCTGCTGCGCGAGCCCCTGGCGATCGCGTTCCTGGCGTTCTCCGCCTGGGCGTTGACCAGCCTGCTCTGGAGCCCTGAACCCAGTTCCGATACCGACCTGTTCAAGCGGCCGTTGAATACCTTCATGCTGTTTGGTGGCTGCGCACTGCTGCTTCATTATCGCAATGAACTTTTCAAGCCAGTCTTCTTCAGCGCTGCGGTGATTGCGCTGGTGGTGAGCCTGGGTAATCTGGTGGCGTTCGCCAAGGGTTATTCGCCCGGCATGCGCATGATCGGCGGCCTGGGCGCCCTCGACAACCCACTGCTCAGCTCGCACCTGTTTGGCTTTTTCACGGTGTACTGGCTGTATGTCTGCATGACTACCCAGCGTCTCAAGGTGCTGTGGTTCAGCGTTCCGGCCCTGGCGGTCATGACCACTGCGGTGCTGGCGACCGGCTCACGCACGCCACTGGTGGCGCTGACGCTGGCCATACTTTGGATGAGCTTTGTGAGCCGTAACCGCCGCGCGGCGCTACTAATCACCGGCATGGTACTGGGCGCCGCCGGGCTCCTGTTGTTCTTCCCCGAAATGATCACTGGGCGCGGCAGCTCGTTCCGCCTTGAGCTGTGGAGCATGACATTGCAGCTCGTTGCCGAGCACCCTTGGATCGGGCATAGCTATGATTCCGAGCTTTTCCTAACGGTGTCCGATGGATACCAACTGCGCGAGCCCCACAGCTTCGCCCTCGGCGTGCTCTATTACGTCGGCATCATCGGTTTCATCCCATGGGCCTTCATGCTCGTTTGGGGCTTATACAAAGGCCTGCAGCAACGCGCCCAGCCGCTGTTCATCCTGGCTTCGTCACTGCTGGCCTACGGCATCGGCGCGGGCCTGACCGAAGGCGGAGGCATTCTGTCGCGCCCTAAGGAGCACTGGTTCCTGCTGTGGATTCCGTTGGCAATTATCACCGGCCTGAGCCTCGCCCAGCGCCATCGCAGCCTGCTGCGCATGCCGGTGCAGAACCTCAAGCCCGCAGCGTTTGAACAGCTGTGCAGCAACGCCCATGTGATTGAGGCCGATGGCCTGGGTCCCAAAGTCCTGCGCCTGGAGGACGGCAGTTTCCTCAAGCTGTTCCGCCCACGCCGCTGGTACACCTCCGGAAGCTTCAACCCGTACTCCGAGCGCTTTGCCAGCAACAGCGAGCAACTGCGCACCCTGGGCATTCCTACGCCGCACATCCTCGGGCTCTACCGCCTGAGCGATGCCAGCAGCGCAGTGCGCTACACGCCGTTGCCCGGCCTGACGTTGCGCCAAGCGCTGCAAAGCCTGGACAGCAGCCTGCGTGAATCACTGGTTGAGCGCTTTGGACGGTTCATGGCGCAACTGCACGAGCGCGGCGTGTACTTCCGCTCGCTGCACTTGGGTAACGTGTTGTTGATGGACGACGGTGAGTTCGCCCTGATCGACGTGGCTGACCTGCGCATTTACCCGTCTTCACTGCGCTACGCCTTGCGCCAACGTAACCTGCGCCACATGCAACGTTATCCTCAGGATCGCAACTGGCTGTTCGAAACGCACTTCGAACAACTGCTCAAGGGTTACGCCTCGGAGGCGAGCCCAGCCGCCACTGCGAAAATCCGCGAGCAGGTCCAGAGCCTGTAAACACCTGTAGGAGCGAGCTTGCTCGCTCCTACAGGGTGCGGTGGCGATTCAGTTTTTGAGCGGCGCCAGATACAACCGCACCAGCCCGCGCAAGGTCTTGCGCCCCCAGAACTTCAAAGGGATCTGCTTGAGAACCTCCCGCGCCAACGGGCGGTCGCGGTCGGCGGTCTTGAGAAACATCGAGTTCAGGAAGTTGTAGCGAACCGCGTCATAGGCCGGATGCTCGCTGAACTTGGCGTAGGTCTTGAGGATGTTCTGGATCATGTAGCGGTGGTTCTTGTAGGTGTTGCTGGCGTGCTGGCGATACTTGGCCATCACCACGTCAAGGGCGTCAATGGTGTAGCCCGCCGCCGTAATCTTCAGTTGGATCAGCAAGTCTTCCAGGGGAATCTGCGGGTCGAAACCACCGACCTCCTCCAGCACTTCGCGGCGAATCAGCATGGTCGGCGCCGGTGGAAACGGCTTGCGGTCCAAGAACAGGTCATCGAAGTCCAGACGTCGAAACGGCACGTCGCGACGCTGTTTCTTCTCCGGGTGCAGGTTGCCATCCCCGTCGATCAGCTCGATATTGCCAGCACACATGCCCACCTTCGGCTTGCCATCCATATACGCCACCTGGGTGGCAATACGGTCCGGCAACATGATGTCATCCGAGCCGAACGGTGCGATCAGGCTACCCTTGGCGCGAGCAATCGCACCGTTCAAGGTCGCGCTGAGCCCTTGGTTCTGCTGCACCTGGAAATCAAAGCCGTGCTCGGCCTGCAAGCGCTGGATGCGTTCGACGCTGTCATCTTTGGAGCCGTCGTCGACTACCAACAGCTCGATATTGGGGTAGGTCTGCCCCAGCACACTAAGAATGCTTTGCTCGATGTACTGGCCATGGTTGTAGGAAGCGATGATCACCGAGACCAGAGGTTGTTGCTGATTCATGCTCTACCTACTTCACGCAAACCGGTTTCAATCAGGGTCAGGTACTTGTGCTTGAACTCGTCGAGGGTGTGGTTGGCCTCCAGATAGCGGAACACCTCCTCACCCTTGGCGCGCAATTGTTCATCGCTCATGGCCAGGTAAGTGTCCAGGGCCGCAGCCAATTGTTCGACATTACCCGGATCATGGGACAAGCCGCCCGCGCCCTGCACCAGTGGCAGCATCGCCGGGCCGTTGGAGGCGATCACCGGAAGGTGGCCGCTCATGCCTTCCAGCAAGGCCAGGCCCAGGCCTTCGAACAGCGACGGCATGGTCCAGATATCGAAGCCGCGCACGTACTTCATGCCGTCTTCGCGAAAGCCCAGCAAATGCGCACGGCCGGTCAGGCCGAGGCGCTCGATGTCGGCACGCAGGTCGGCTTCGGCACGGCCAGAACCAATAATCCCCACCTGCGCCTCAGGGTATTTGTCCTTGAGCGTGGCGAAGGCTTGCAGCAGATGGGTATGGCCTTTGATCGGCACGAGGCGGCCCAGGGCGCCGATCATCCGTGCATCCATTGGCAGGCCCAGGGCCTTGCGCGCGTCCTCACGAGACAGCTGCAAAGCCTCGGCCTGGGGAATGTCGATAGCGTTGGTGACGTACGTGGTGTTCTCACGGGTGAATCCGCAGTTGAGGTCTACCAGGTAGTCCTTGACCGCTTCGGACACCCCGACAAAGCGCCACGCCGGGCTGACCCAGCGCTGGGTTTGACGCCGACGGTAACCACGGGCGTACTCGCCAAAGCCGTGGGAGATGCCGATGCACAGCGGGATCTTCAACCAGCGGTTGAGCGACAGCATCATGTTCACCGACTTGAAGCGGTTACAGATGACCACGTCGAACTTCTGCTCGCGGCAGTACTTGTAGATCTGCCACATGGCGCCAAAGCGAATGCCCTTGAGGGACTTCTCCGGCAGCTCGAAATAATGGGAGTGCTCGGCCACGCTCAGGGGCTGGCCGGGCAGCGGGCGCCCACTGAGAAATCCGGAGGTCACCTCGAAGCGCTCAGCCGGCAGGGATTTGACGATTTGCTCACCCAAGTCCGCGAAGTCATGGGTCTTGACGTTGTAGTCCGGCTGTAACTGCAAAACCTTGAAACGAGGCTTCATAACTCTCCATGCAGCGATCTGGCTACGGGCACGCAGCCCGGTAAAAAGGGCGACAGGCGCATAACGGCCTGCCTTCAATCGGCTCTCAGTCCTGCTTCAGGACCCACAACAGCTCGTGACGGCGCACGGCCTTGCGGAAGAATTCGTTCTCGCCATAGGGCGATGGACTACGGCCCGCCAGCAGTTGCTGCAACCACCTACGCACTCGACGCTTGAACGGCGCTGGCGGCTGCAGGTCGTGCATCATGCCCAGGGCCATGGCCTTGTCCTGCTGCTGGCTCAAGGCGAGGGCGAAACTGCACGGCACCAGTTCCACAGCACCATCGAAACGTGGCGGCAGCGCCACGCCAGCGCCGGAATCGCCCATTGGCCAGCGGTCGTTATCATGCAGGTGATTGGCGTAGCCGAGCAATGTGTCGGGCTGCCACTCCAGGCCCTGCAAAGCTTCCAGCACTGCCGCGTGGGCGCAGATATGGTCGGCGTGAGGGTCCAGCAACGGCGTGGGTAAGACGATGACCTGGGGCCGCGCCTTGAGCAGCAGCGCCCGCAGGTCGGCGATCAGGTTATGCCAGGTCGGGGCACCATCAGCATCGCCAGGCAGGATAAAACCATTGAACTGGCGAAACAGCCGCGTATCGGCCAAATCGGCTTCGCGGGAGGCTTGAGGCTGATCTGGCGCGGCCTGCATGGCTTGCAACTGCATGCAGAAGTACCCCAACTGCACGCACTGCGCCTCGGGCACGCCCGCCCAGCGGGGCACGGCGACGCTGTCCCAGGCTCGCAAACGGCCCTTGAGGCGCGCAGCATCAGCCTTGGGCAGGCCCATGTGCTGATAATGCTCGGCTTCGATTTCACCGGCCGTCAGCGTGACGATCCAGCTTTCAGTCGCCTGGCTGTAAAGGCTGAACGCAGCCAGCTCGGCATCGTCGGCATGGGGCGCGATCACCATCACACGTTGCTGGCGATAGTCCGGCTGGCGAAAGCGCCACAGCGTCGGCTGCCCCTTGATCCGGCAAAAACGCCCGCGCAATTTGAGCTTGCCCGCGGCCAAGGCTTCGGCGGCGCCAGTCAGGTTCAGATAACGCCGCCCAGCGACGCCGCGCTCGAAGGCTTGCCGGTCCGGGCTTTGCAGGCCCAACAGGTCTACCGCAGGATCGAAGAAACGCCCCAGCCAGGTACTTTTCAACTCAATGCCGACGATCAGGGTTTCATCCGCCGCCAACGGCGCATCCAGCAACAGCCGGCCCGCCTCCAGGCGCAAGCCGGGCTGTTCGCTGCCAGCCGGGAAGGCATACTCATAGCTGTCTTTGGGCGAGTAAAACAGGTGATCGGCAAACCAGGCTTCATGGGCGGCCCACAGCAGCACCGCAAGGATCAGCGGCAACCACCAGGCCACCAGTACGCCGGTGGCGACCAACACCAGCACGCCGATCAATAGCGCAATACGCTTGTTACGCCGATGGCGCTTGAGCAGTTGCTGTTTACGGCTCATACACTGAAGACCGGCACCGGGTTGCACCAGCGCTCCTTGTATTCACGGTCGGAACGCCCGAAGGAGAAGCGCAGCGACTTGTTCGCCGCCCGCGCCTGCTCCCAGGCACTTTGGGTATTGAGAAAACTCAGCACGCTGCCGGGGCTGAATGCACGGGTTTCAGGGTCGACGCCGCCATTGACATACTCGGCGCTGAACCACTCGTTGGACTGCACCTGATACACCAATTGCACTGCAATCGGCGCGTCGTTCAGAAACAGCACCGAGCCGAACAGGAATTCCTTGAGCAACTCCAGCACCTCGGCCAGACGCGCCGCGCCCGCCGCCGGGAAGCCCCAACGACGCTGGAACAGGTCGCAATAGATCGCCGCCAGTTCTACGCTGGAAAACTCACTGACCGCCCTTACCACGCCGCCCGCCTCTTCCAACAGGCGCAGTTCGCGCCGCTGGTTGTAGCGAAACTTCTTCGACAGGTCTTCGGGAGTACGCGCCATGGCCAATTGCTCGGCCTGGGGCTTGAGGGTGCTCACGCGCCCTTGATTGAGCGTCGACAGGTAGCGCGCACGATGCCGCAACGGCACCTGCGCATCGGCAGCAATCGGCAGGATGATCTCGGCGTTGCCCAGGTCAAACAGGCCTTTCTTGCCACTGCGCTTGAGCACATCCTTGGACAGCGCCAGGTCGCGCCCCCAGGTGGCGATCGCCCCCTTGAGTTCACCACCGTGCTCCCAGCCCAGGTAGCGCACAGGTATCTGCGCCAGCCCGGCCAACCGCTCGATCACCTGGGGATGGGTCGCCACACTGCCGCCGTAACGCTGCCAGGCCTGGGCGTAAACCTCGGCCTCGACAGGCGCCCAGCCACGTTCACGCCAGCCCTGGAAGCGGTTCAGCATTTAAACCACGGCGTCATAAGGGTCCACGCCATCCTTGACCACCAGGATGTCTTCCATGATCAGGTACTGCAGGTCCGAGCCGAAGAACATGTTCAGCGCGTCGGTCGGCGAGCAGATCATCGCTTCGCCACGACGGTTGAGCGAGGTGTTCAGGGACACGCCGTTACCGGTCAGCACTTCCAGCTCTTTCATCATGTCGTAGTAGCGCGGGTTGTATTCGCGCTTGAGCACCTGGGCGCGGGAAGTACCGTCTTCGTGCACCACTTCCGGTACACGGGTCTTCCACTCTTCGGCGACTTCAAAGGTGAAGGTCATGAACGGCGCCGGATGATCGACCTTGATCATCTGCGGGGCAACGGTGTCGAGCATCGACGGGCAGAAAGGCCTCCAACGCTCGCGGAACTTGATCTGGTGGTTGATGCGATCCGCCACGCCGGTCGCACTCGGGCAACCGATGATCGAACGACCGCCCAAGGCACGCGGGCCAAACTCCATGCGGCCCTGGAACCAGGCGACCGGATTGCCGTCGACCATGATCTTGGCAATGCGCTTAGGCATGTTCTCGATCTTGCGCCAGTTCGGCTTGCTCTCGTGCTTGGCGCACGCGGCGATCACGTCTTCGTTGCTGTAGGACGGGCCGAGGTAGACGTGTTCCATCTTCTCGACCGGTACGCCACGGGCATGGGACACATAGGCCGCCGCGCCGACGGCGGTGCCGGCATCGCCGGAAGCCGGCTGTACGAACAGCTCTTTGACGTCGTCACGGGCAATGATTTTCTGGTTCAGCTTGACGTTCAGCGCACAGCCGCCGGCGAAGGCGAGCTTGCCGGTGTCCTTGAGGATGTCGCCCAGGTAGTGGTCGATCATCTGCAAGGCCAGTTTTTCGAACAGCGCCTGCATGCTGGCTGCATAGTGGATGTACGGTTCGTCGGCGATGTCGCCTTCGCGTTTCGGCCCCAGCCACTCGATCAGTTTTGGCGAGAAGTAGAAACCCTTGCCCTTCTCTTTGTAGCGGCGCAGGCCGATGACGTTGGCGTAGTCGGTGTTGATCACCAGTTCGCCGTTTTCAAAGGAGGCCAGGCGCGAGAAGTCGTATTTGCTGGCATCGCCGTACGGCGCCATGCCCATGACCTTGAACTCACCGTCGAGCATTTCGAAACCGAGGAACTCGGTGATTGCGCCGTACAGGCCGCCGAGGGAGTCCGGATCGTAGAATTCCTTGATCTTGTGGATCTTGCCGTTTTCGCCGTAGCCAAAGAAGGTAGTGGCGTACTCGCCCTTGCCGTCAATGCCCAGGATCGCGGTTTTTTCCTGGAAGCCCGAGCAGTGGTAGGCGCTGGAGGCGTGAGCCAGGTGGTGTTCTACCGGTTCAATCTTGATTTTCTTCGGATCGAAGCCCAGTTGCTCCAGGCACCAGACGATCTTGTTGCGATAGCGCTTGTAGCGACGGTTGCCCATCAGGATCGCGTCGAGAGCGCGGTCCGGGGCGTACCAGTAACGCTTGGCGTAGTGCCAGCGCGCCTCGCCGAACAGGCTGATCGGGGCGAACGGGATCGCCACCACGTCAACGTCCGAAGGCTTGATGCCAGCCTGCTCCAGGCAGAACTTCGCCGACTCGTAGGGCATGCGGTTCTTTGCATGTTTGTCGCGTACGAAGCGCTCTTCTTCGGCGGCCGCAATCAGCTTGCCGTCGATATACAGGGCTGCGGAAGGATCATGGCTAAGGGCGCCGGACAGGCCAAGAATCGTCAATGCCACTGGGGTCTAGCCTCTTTTAGTCTGCATGCAGACGCATCGCGCCTGAAAAAAGTGTGTTTCCCGCCGGGGCGGGAAACAGCTAAAGGGCGGGATTATAGCTTAAAAGCAGGGGGAAGCTGTTAGCGGCAAGCTCAGCGGATTATTGGAGTTCAATGCTACCGTCGGCGCTTTGCCGGTAGACCGTGTAGGGCAGCAGGAGCGTGTCCGTGATGCCCGAGAGCGGGATATCAATGAGCGTCCATGGCACATTGTTCACTGCCACATCGCCGCGGGAGTTCGGCGGGCCATTCAAGATACACAGGTTATAAGTCACCCCGCTGTAAATACGGGGAACGGACTGACAATAGGTTTTATTGGCCTTGAGTGATCGAACTGTGGCGGCATCCTCGCGAAACGCGGTAGTAACAGTTCCGCAGCCAGCCATGGTTAATGCGATGCTCCCCAGCACCAGTAACTTCATGCTCGTTGTGCGCATGTTTTCGGCTCTTCTTTTTTGGAGGAACCGAAATCTAGCAGCTCCCGCTTCGCTAACCCAACGAATCAGGAGCCTACAAGCGCCGTCGCAACGCGTGGGAAACTTCCTGTTCCGCCCAGTGTTGTGAATTCGGAAAAATCCAGGGGAACCGTTAAACTGGCGGCATTTGCGCCTACGCCATTCAGTTGCGCTGCGCCACAGACCCGGCCCCCTCATGACATCATCCACTCCCTGCCGCCTTGCCCTGCTCTTGCTGGGCCTGTGCAGCAATGCCCAGGCCGACGATACGCCGCTGATACTTGACCCCAGCGTGGTCACCGGCTCGCGCAGCGCCAGCCCGACGTTCGATTTGCCCTATTCCGTGGACGGCATCAACCGCGAGCAGATCAGTGACGGCCAGCTCGGCATCAACGCCTCCGAAGCCCTGTCCCGCGTGCCCGGCCTGGTGGTGCAGAACCGTCAGAATTACGCGCAAGACCTGCAGATCTCGTCCCGAGGCTTCGGCGCCCGTTCAGCATTCGGCGTGCGCGGCATCAAGCTGATCGCCGACGGCATCCCCGCCAGTACCCCGGATGGCCAGGGCCAGGCCGCGACGTTCAACCTCGACACGGCCGAGCGCATCGAAGTGCTGCGCGGCCCGGCGGCGACGCTGTATGGCAGCAACGCCGGGGGCGTGATCCAGATGTTCTCTCGCGACGGTGAAGGCCCGCCGCGTATCGGCGCCGAAACCCTGGTGGGCAGCGACGGCCTGAACAAGAACCACCTCAGCGCCGAGGGAGCGGCGAATGGCGCCGGGTTTGTGCTCGACGCCTCGCGCATGGACACCAACGGCTACCGCGATCACAGCAGCGCGCGCCGCGACCAGACCTTCGCCAAGCTCAATGTCGAGCCCGATGACGACAGCAAGCTGGCATTGATCTACAGCAGCCTGGAGCAGAACGGTACGCAAGATCCACTGGGGCAGACCTGGGCAGCGTACAAGGCCGAACCGCGCTCGGTAAGCGCCAATGCGCTGAACTACAACACGCGTAAAAGTATCGATCATCAGCAATTGGGGATGAATTACGAGCGGTATTTCGGTGGCGCGACCTTGCAGGTCAATGCCTACACCGGGCGGCGCAGTGTGATTCAGTACCTGTCGATCCCCAAAGGCACGCCCGCCAACGAACGCGGCGGTGGCGTGGTGCAATTTGATCGAAAGTTCTACGGCGGCAGCGTGCGCTGGATGCAGCCCATCGAAAGCGCGCCTGGTGAGCTGATGATCATTACCGGCCTGGACTTCGACCAAAGCGAAGACAGCCGCCATGGCTATCAGAACTACAGCGGCAATGCCCTCGGCGTGAAAGGCCAACTACGCCGCGACGAAATCGACACGGCTCGCAGCCTCGACCCGTATATCCAAGCCAACTGGGCCCTCGACCGCTGGACCCTGCAAGCCGGCGTGCGCCACAGCACGATGCAGATGGACGTCGATGATCAGTTCCTGAGCAATGGCGACGCCAGCGGCAACAAGACCTACCAGAAAAACACCCCTTCGATGAGCGTGATGTACGCGCTCACCCCCGACTTGCACGCCTACATCAGCGCAGGCAAAGGCTTTGAAACCCCGACTCAGGCCGAGTTGGCCTATGCACCGGGCAACGCCGAGGGCTTCAACTTCGGCTTGAAGCCGTCTGAAAGCACGCAATATGAAATGGGCGTGAAAGCGCAACTGAACAACACGCGGATCAACGCCGCCATTTTCCAGATCACCACCGAGGACGAACTGGTGGTGCAGCAATCCATCGGTGGCCGTACCAGCTACCAGAACGCCGGTCGCACGTTGCGCCGCGGCTTCGAACTGGGTATTGAAAGCCAGCTGAGCGACCACTGGAGCACCAGCCTCGCCTACACCCGCCTGCACGCAACCTACGACAGCGACTTTACCAGCGGCGCCAACACCATCGACAAAGGCAACTACCTCCCCGGCGTGCCACAAACCACCCTGTTCGCCGAACTGAACTGGAAACCACGGGACTGGGTCAGCACCGCCATCGAAGGCATGTACCACAGCAAGGTCTACGTAGAAGACACCAACCAACAACACGCCGCGCCGGCCTACAGCGTCTTCAACTGGCGCGCACGGTTTGAGCAGAAGGTAGAGCACTGGACCTTTCACCAGACCCTGCGCCTGGATAATCTGCTGGATCGTCAGTACGTAGGGTCGGTGATTGTGGGGGATGGCAATAACCGCTATTACGAAGCGGCGCCGGGGCGATCGTGGTATGCGGGGGCTGGGGCGCAGTACCAGTTCTGAATGCAGCGCCTGGACGGGCGCCATCGCGGGCAAGCCCGCTCCCACATTTTGACCGCGTTCACAGATCAAGTGTGGGAGCGGGCTTGCCCGCGATAGGTTTAACTGCCGACACCCGCCTCTTTGGGCAAGCGCTGGTCAATCACCTGGTACAACGCACTGTCTTGCGGCCAGTTACGCATAAACCTTGCACGGTCTTTGGCATAGGCCGGCGTAAAGCTGGCAGCGGATGGGTGCTGGCACATGGCATCCAGGTCAATCATCGCCCAGCGCCCGTCGCTCCAGAACAGGTTATGGCCTTTGAAATCCCCATGGCTGATGCGCTCGCGGATCAAGTCGGCAAACAACTGGTCCAGCGCCTGCAACTCGCTCTCGGGCGCCTCGCCGCTCTCCACATACGGCGCAAAGCGCTCGATGATGTCCGGCCCAGGCAGGTATTCGGTGACCAGATAGGCGCGGCTGCGCAACCACAGGAACCGTTTCTCCAGCACCGCCAGCGGCTTGGGTGTGGCGAAGCCCAGGAAGGCCAGGCGGTTGCCTTCGCGCCAGGAGTGCCAGGCGCGGCTCGGGCGCCAGAAGCGCTTGAGCCAATGGGCAAAACCCTTGATGTTGTAGCGCTTGATCACCAGCGGCCGGCCGGCCACGTCGACCTTGGCCACGCTCGCCGCGCCACCGGTCTTGTACAGGTGACCCTGGTCGAGCAACGCATCGGCTTGCTCAAGCACCGGCACCATCGCGGCTTCCTCTTCGCGGCGGATCGCACGCAAGCCAAAAGCGCCGCGCACCACACTGAACAGCGTGCATTCGCGGCCGGTCTTGTCCAGGTAGTCTCTCAAACGCCAGGCGCTGACTTTACGCACCTGTTTTTCCAGGGCTTGCATTGGCAAGGCGTGTTCGCCGTTGGCCAGCAAGTAATACACCAGCAACTCCTCGGTAAAGGGCTCGAGGTTTTTCGGCAGCTGGGCGAAGAACACACCGAGGTTCTCCAGCACTCGATTGCGCGACAACGCCTTGCCCGCCTCTTCGACACGAATGCCGGCGCCATCGATCAGATACAGCTTGCCATCCTTGCGTAGCAAGTTGTCCAGGTGCAGGTCTTCTTGCCACAGGCCCTTGGCATGCATCTGGGCGATCGCGCCCAGCGCTTCGGCGAGCACAGCGGTTTGTTCATCCGCCAACGGCGGCAGGTTTTCGACGGCGAGCCAAGCGTCGGACAGGCTTTGGGCCCCCTCGATAAATTCAAACAGCAGCCAACCGCCCTCGCCGTCCTGCAAGCCATCGGCCAGCAGCAACGGCGTGGTCAGGCCTTGCTCAGCCAACAGACGCACACCCGCGAGCTCACGCTGAAAATGCCGCGCCGCCTTGCTGCCCACCAACAACTTGGCCAACACCGGGCGCCCCCGCCACACAGCGGCACCCACGTAGCGCTGCCCCGGCAACACCCGCAGCAGGCTCAGCAATTGCAATTGCCCAGGGCCGGCGGCATCCGCCAGGTCGAGGGTCAGTGGCAGGCTGGGGGTACGCCCAGCCGTTTTCAGCTCGGATAAACGCATCAGCGGTTCTCCTTATGGCTGCGGCGCGCGGTCAGGCGCTGGTGCCAAGTCGACACCAGGGCACTGTCCTCGGGCTGCTCAAGGTACGCCGCCAGCAGTTGGCGCACCTGCGCATCCGACCATTGCGGCGCGCGTCGCAGCAAAGGTTCCAGGTCCTTGACCCGGTCACGCCAGCCAAACAACAGCGGGCGGGTTTTCTCCAGGTCGATCAACTGTGCGGCATACCCCTCACCGGCAGGCTGCAGGAAAATATGCTTGGGGTAAAAACAGCCATGCACTTGCCCGACGCTGTGCAGATGACGCGCCAGCTTGCCGCACGCCAACAGGATCGCACTGTGCTGGGCTGCGCTCAATTGCGACCACTGCTCCAGCAACGAGTCCAGGTCATTCCAGCCATCCAGCGCACGGGTGAGCAGCATCGCCCGGCGCTCACCCTTGACCTTGCGCTCACCGAAGAACGCCGCTTGCAGGGCCGGGATGCCGAGCTTTCGATACAGGCTGATGTTGCGAAACTCGCGGGCAAAACTCGGCTCACCAAACGGCCGGTGCAAGGTGCGCGTGAGGTAGTTGCTCTGGCGCTTGAGGTAGTAGCCCTGCCCCTCAAGCTCCAGGCGATAGACACTGCTCCAACCGTCGCCGCTGGTGTTCGGCTCGTCCACCGCATCCAGTTGCTTGGCCCACAGGGCGTCGAAGGTCGCCAGGCCGTTGCGCTCAAGCAGAGCGCGGTCTTCAGCCGCCAGGAAGTCACTCATTCGCGTCCCTCGAAAAACTTCACCACATGGCGAATTCGCTGTTTGTCCGACGCGGTCAGGTGCGCGCGCTGGCGATATTGCAGGTAGAAACGCAGGCGCTGGGTGGCCGACAAGTGATACTTGGCGACTTTGTCCAGGCAGGCCAGGTCCTTGGTGATGCGGTACTTGAGCCAGAAGCCGCGCCAGAAATCACCGTTGGGGCAGTCGATCAGGTACAGGGTGCGCTGATCGTCCACCAGCAGGTTGCGCCACTTCAAGTCGTTATGGGTGAAGCGGTGATCGTGCATGGTGCGCGTGTATTCGGCGAGCTGGCGGCTGATGCCATCGACCCACCGGGGGTCTTTGAGGCGCTCATCGTGACGCTCGGCCAGCACCGACAGATCTTCGGTCTTGGGCAGTTCACGGGTGATCATGGCGCCACGGTTATAGGCCAGGCCCTTGCGGTCCAGGCCCCAGGCCACCACGTCGGCGGTGGGGATGCCCCACTTGGCGAAACGCTTGAGGTTCTGCCATTCGGATTTCACCCGCGGCCTGCCCAGGTAACGACGCAGGCCCTTGCCGGCACCTACGTAGCGCTTGACGTAATAATTGACCCCGCCACGCTCCACCCGAATCACTTCCGACAACGGGTCGCGGGTCAGCCGCTCGCCTTGCAAGGCGAACACCGCGTCCAGGCTTCCAAAGTCATCCGCGAGGGCGGCGTAGGCAGGTTCCAGATTCCAACCCGCCATCAGATCGCATCCCCGTATCGTTGTTTACGCGCATACAGCTTTGCTGCCATGCGTTGCAGCGCAGACAACAGCGCGGTTTGCTCCGCCAGGATCTGGCGCAGCGGCTGCTGGAAGTAGGCCTTGAGAAAACGCAGCTTGTCGCGCTGGGTCAAGCCGATCTCCAACGCGGAGTAATACAGGCCGGCCAAGTCTTTGTTGCGCCAGCGCACGGGGATCGTCGCACGCACCTGGGCACGGTGCAGGTCGATCACCGACAGCTTGAGGTTGTCGACGCTGATAGGCCGGTCGGTGTGCAGCAGGAAATGGCAGAGGTAGCAGTCACGGTGGTTGACGCCGCCCCGGTGCATCGCGCCCACGGTACGCGCCAGCTCAAGGGTCAAGGCATGCTTGATCGCCGGCACGGGCGGTTGCTTGACCCAGTCCAGGGTCAGGTCTTCCAGGCTGATGATGGGGGTCAGTTCCTGGGTGATGATGAACGAGTGCTGGTCGGCCGGGTTGCTGCCTTTTTCACCGAACGCCACGGCGGTCATGGTCGGTACGCCAAGCGCCTGCAAGCGCTGGATCGCCACCCACTCCTGGCCCGCGCCCAACACCGGTAATTTGGCAGTAACCAGGTTTTTGAGGATTTCGCCCCAGCCGATCCCACGGTGGATCTTCACAAAATAAGGCTGGCCCTCGACCACCGTACGCAACGTACGGCGAGCGGCCAGCTCGCGGAACACCTGGCCTTCCAGCTTCTCGACCTCGGCAAACGCATCGCGTCCGGCCCAGAGGGTCTTGAAGGGTTCGGCTAGAATCAACTTCATCGGTTTGGCTCCGCCAGAATCAGGTCCGCAGCGTACTGCGGCATGCTAAAGAGGTCGGCCGTCTCGGCGAAGGCCAGACCATTGCGACTCCAGGTCGCACGCGCTTGTGGGTCGTCGAGCATATCGACCAGATACTGGTTGAGCTGGGTTTGCTCGAACGGCTCGTCCAACACCCGGCCGCTCTGGGCCTTGTCGATGTAGAACGCGTAGCCGCACACCTGGCTCACCAGTACCGGGAGGCCGGCGACCACCGCTTCGACCAGCACCATGCCGGCCGCCTCGTTGTACGCGGGGTGAATCAACAGGTCCGCCCCCAGCAGGAAACGCGGAATATCATTGCGGCCCTTGAAGAACTGCACCTGGTCGCCCAGGCCCAGCGCCGCGCTCTGCAATTGGAATACTTTGGGGTCGTCCTGGCCGATTACAAATAGCCGGGTGCGTTTCTTCAGCCGCGAAGGCAGTGCGGCCAGCGCCTTGAGGCTGCGGTCGACCCCCTTGGTCTTGAACCCCGAACCGATCTGCACCAACAGCAGATCATCCTCGGCCAAGCCGAATTCAGCGCGGAACTCGGCGCGGATCTCGGCGGCGTTCGGCGGCGCGCGGCGGTCGCGGGCAATACCCGGTGGCAACAGGTGAAAACGCTCGGCCTGGGTGCCGTAATACTGGGTAAACAGCTGTTGCTGATGCTCGGACAACACCATGATCTGCGTCTTGGCGTTTTTATCGAACACGGCGCGCTCGTATTCGGCAAAGTGCTTGTAGCGCCCGAACCAGCGATACATCGGGTTGCGCAGGGTCTGGGCCTTGTCCTCGAACACACCGTCGGCGGCAAAATACAGGTCCAACCCCGGCATCTTGTTGAAGCCCACCACGCGGTCCACCGGGCGCTTGGCCAGGTCGGCCTGGATCCAGGCGTAGAGCTTTTCGTTGCGGCGGTGGTTGACCAAGGCCTTGACCGGCGCCACCAGCACCTCAAAGCCTGGCGGGATATCGCCTTCCCAGATCAGGGTGTACACCCGAATGCTGTGGCCGCGCTGCTGGCATTCCAGGGCGATGCGCATGAAGTCGCGCTGCAGGCCTCCGAAAGGAAAGTACTTGTACAGAACAAAAGCCAGTTGCATCAGTGCTGCTCCTCGGCCAGTAACAACGTGCTCAGCCGGCTTGCGACACGCTCCGGGTTCAGACGCGTGAAGCACAGGGGCGACTCGCGGGCGATGTCGAACCGCCGCAGGTCGTCGGCAGTGGGTTGATAAGTGCACCGTTTTTGCAGGCAAGGCGCACACGGCCAGTCGCTGGCCAAGTGAATCTGGCCCTTGCCGTAGGCACCGGTGAGGCCTGGGTTGGTGGGGCCGAACAGGGAAATGGTCGGCACGTCCAATGCCGCCGCCAAGTGGCCAAGGCCGGTGTCGACGGCCACGCAGGCACGGGCGCTCGCCAAGACACGGGCAACGCCCGCCAGGTTGAGCTTGGGCAACACTTCGGCGTTGGGCAGGCCCAGGGCCAGGCGTTCGGCCCGCGCCTTTTCGGCGGCGTTGCCCCACGGCAGCTTTACGTCCACGCCCAGGCGGCCCATGCGTTCGGCCAGCTCGCGCCAATAGGCTTCGGGCCAGTGCTTGGTGTCCCAGGTAGTACCGTGCAGCAGCAATACGAACGGTTTTTTCGGCGGCAGGCCGAGCAGCTTTTCAACGCTCAGGCCGTAGTCGCCCAGGCGTTGGGGCAGGTCGTAGCCCAGCGCCACGGCGAACAGCTGGCGCAAACGCTCCACCGCATGCTGCCCACGGGCCACGGCCAGGCGCCGCGAATAAAAGCGCGCAGCCAGAGGTTCACGCGCAGAATCTTTGTCGAAGCCAGCGATGGGCGCCCGCACATAGCGGGTCAGCCAGGCGCTTTTGAGCAAGCCCTGGGCGTCGATCACCAGGTCATATTTGGTCGACTGCACCGCCTGCTTGAAGCGCCGCCATTCGCCGCTCTTGACGGTTTGCCAGAGGTTCTTGCGCCAGCGGCGAATCGCTACCGGGATGACCTTGTCGACCGCCGGGTGCCAGGTTGGGATTTCGGCAAAGCCTTCTTCCACCACCCAGTCGAACCGAATACCGGGAACTGCTCGCGCTGCGTCGGTGAGGGCCGGCAAGGCATGGATCACGTCGCCCAGGGATGAGGTCTTGATTACCAGAACCCGCAACTCAGTGAACCTCGACCACGTCGCCCTGCAAACGCTGCAAGGCATCGGTTACCGGCTGGGGCAGCAACTGGCGCAGGCAGTTGTAGTGGCCGAAGCGGCATGTGCGGTCAAAACAGGGGCTGCAATCCAGACCCAGGCGCACCACTTCGACCTTGTCGGCCAACGGCGGAGTGAAGCCTGGGGATGTGGAGCCGTACACGGCCACCAGCGGACGGTTCAGCGCCGCCGCCACATGCATCAGGCCGGAGTCGTTTGACACCACCGAGTCGGCGCACGACAACAGGTCAATGGCCTCAGCCAGGGACGTGTCGCCACTGAGGTTCACCGCTTCTTCACGCAGGCCGGGGATAAGGCGCTGGCGAATGTCTTCACCCACCGAATGATCGTTCTTGGAACCGAACAACCACACCTGCCAGCCTTCGCGGATCTTAGTTTCAGCGACTTTGGCGTAATGCTCCGACGGCCAGCGCTTGGACTCGCCAAACTCGGCGCCCGGGCACAAGGCCAATACGGGCCGATCCAGAGTGAGGCCGAACTTGGCCAGCGCCGCGTCACGGGTCACCGGGTCGATCTGCAAGCTGGGGCGCGGGTACGGCTTGGGCAGTTCAGCGCCCGGCTCGTAGGCCAAAGCCATAAAGCGTTCGATCATCAACGGGTAACGGGCTTTATCCAGGGTGCGTACGTCATTGAGCAGCACATAGCGAAACTCGCCGCGCCAGCCGGTGCGCTTGGGGATACCGGCAAAGTACGGCACCAGCGCCGACTTCAGCGAGTTAGGCAGCAGGATCGCCTGGTCGTACTGGCCCGCCATGGACTTGCCGATGCGTCGGCGGGTCGCCAACTCCAGGGCACCGTGGCCGAGCGGGAAGCTCAAGGCCTTGCGCACCTCGGGCATGCGCTCAAGGATCGGCCGGCTCCACTCAGGGGCGAGCACGTCGATCTGGCAGTCTGGATAGCGCAGGCGCAGGCACTGAAACAGTGTCTGTGCCATCACCATGTCACCGACCCAACTGGGCCCAACGATCAGAATATTCATGTAGTTTCCACAAACGATGCGGGGAGGCCTATGCCTCCCCGCCTCGATAATGACTGTAGATCGCGGTGCGCCAGGGAGCATCTTTATGTGGGAGCTGGCTTGCCTGCGATCGCATCACCTCGGTATCCCTGATAAACCGAGGCGCCTGTATCGCGGGCAAGCCCGGCTCCCACATTAATCCGCATCCCATATAAAAATTGGCGTCGCCAATCAGTCGAATTTCAATTTAAGCCCAGCACCTGCCAGATTCGCATCACCTGTCGCCGCTCGTCGGCGAACTGGTCCCCGGCTACCGTACCGGCCTCGTTCTGCAAAGCCTGGCGGTGCGCGGCTGAGCGGTAGGCCTTGTACACTTCACGCAGCAAATGGGCATCGGCGGCGGGCATCAGCCCGACCTGCTCCAGGCCCTCCAGAATGCGGATATTGTCGGTGTAGCGCAGCAACGATGGATGTTGCGCAGACCACGCCAAAGCCGCGTATTGCACCATAAATTCAATATCGACGATACCTCCGGCGTCCTGCTTGAGGTCGAACAGCGCCGTGGCCTCGAAGGCATTGGCGCCCCTGCCGGCCGTCGTGGCCTTGGTGCCCAGGTTGTCACGCATCTTGGCACGCATCTCGCTGACCTCCTGGCGCAGCTTCTCCAAGTCCCGCTCACGCCCCAACACGTTAGCCCGTACCTGCTCGAACGCCTGGCCCACGTCCTGGCTGCCCACCAGCACCCGTGCGCGGATCAGGGCCTGATGTTCCCAGGTCCAGGCTTCATTTTGTTGATAGCGATCAAACGCCCCCAGGGAACTCACCAACAAGCCGGATGCGCCGGAAGGTCGCAGGCGCATGTCCACTTCATACAACTGGCCGGAGTTGGTCTGGGTGGTCAGCAGGTGAATGATGCGCTGGCCCAGGCGTGTAAAGAATTGCGCGCCATCGATCGGCTTGGCACCGTCCGTCTCGGCCTGGGGGTCGCCGTCATGGATAAACACCAGGTCCAGGTCCGAACCATGCCCCAGTTCGATGCCGCCGACTTTCCCATAACCGACAATGATGAACCCAGGATCGCACAGGGTGCCGTCCAGGCGCTGTGGCGAGCCGTGACGGGCGACCGTCTGGCGCCAGGCCAGGGCCAGCACTTGTTCAAGAATCGCTTCGGCCAGCCAGGTGAGGTAGTCGCTGACCTTCATCAACGGCAGGCTGCCGGCGATTTCGGAAGCGGCCACCCGCAGGCGGTGCGCCAGCTTGAAATGGCGCAAGGCTTCCATTTGTTGCTCAAGGTCATCTTCGGGAATGCGCGTGAGGCGCTCGCGCAACTCAGCGGCCAGCTCCGGCGCCAGCGGCGGCTTGAACAAGCGGCCTTCGTTGAGTAATTCATCCAGCAACAGCGGGAAACGGGTGATCTGCTCGGCGATCCAAGGGCTGGCTGCGCACAATGTCAGCAGGCGACGCAGGGCGTCGGGGTTCTCGGTCAGCAACACCAGGTAGGCCGAACGCCGGGCCACGGCTTCTACCAGCGGCAATACGCGTTCCAGCACCAGGTCGGGGTTGGCATGTTCAACGGCCTGGGCCAGCAGGCGCGGGATGAACGCATCCAGGCGCTCGCGCCCCAGGCGCTGCATGGCGCGCAACTGCGGGCTGGCACGCAGGCTGGCCAAGGCCTTGAGGGCCTTGGGGGCATCGGTGAAACCGCCTTCACTCAGCTGGCGGCACGCGGCGTCGTCATCCTGGGACTCCTCCCACAACGGCAGCCATTCACCACCGACCACCAATTCGCTTTCTTCGCCCTCTTCTTCATCAGGGTCGGCAATCACCTGGCGAAAGTGCCAGTCCACACGGCCACGCCAGTACATCAGGCGCTCGTGAAACGCGGCCCAGTCACTGAAGCCCAGCATAAAGGCAATGCGCGCCTGGTCTTCGGGGCTGTCCGGCAGCATTTGCGTCTGGCGGTCGGCAATCGCCTGGATCGCATGTTCGGTGTAGCGCAGGAACTGGTAACCGCTGCGCAGCTCGCTGATCACCGCTGCGGGCAAATAACCCTGGCCTTCCAGCGTGCCCAGCACGTTCAACAGCGGGCGTTGCTGCAGGCTGAGGTCGCGGCCGCCATGGATCAGCTGGAATGCCTGCGCGATAAATTCCACCTCACGAATGCCGCCCGCGCCCAGCTTGATATTGTCGGCCATGCCCTTGCGCCGCACTTCCTGCTGGATCAGTTGCTTCATGGTGCGCAGCGCTTCGATGGCCGAGAAGTCCAGATAACGGCGATAGACAAACGGGCGCAGCATGTCGAGCAGTTGCGCGCCAGCCGCCTGGTCGCCGGCCACCACCCGCGCCTTGATCATGGCGTAGCGCTCCCAGTCCCGGCCCTGGTCCTGGTAGTACTGCTCCAGCGCGTTGAAGCTGAGCACCAGGGCGCCGGCCGAACCGTAGGGGCGCAGGCGCATGTCGACGCGGAAGACAAAACCGTCGACGGTCATCGGGTCCAGGGCCTTGATCAGTTTTTGACCCAGGCGAATAAAGAACTCCTGATTATCCAGGGCGCGCTTCACGCCCACCGTCTCGCCGCCCTCGGGGTAGGCGAAGATCAGGTCGATATCCGACGACAGGTTCAGTTCCACCGCACCGAGCTTGCCCATGCCGAGGATGACCATGTGCTGTGCCTCGCCGCTGCGCGCTCCGGTCGGCGTGCCGAACTGGGCGCAGTGGCGCTGGTACAGCCATTGATAGGCCTGGTCGATGCAGGCGTCGGCCATGTCGGACAGATCGCGACAGGTTTGCACCAGGTCGGCCTGGCGTGTGAGGTCGCGCCAGATGATGCGCACCTGCTGGCGCGTGCGTTGGCGGCGCAGCACGCGGCCCAGTTCATCTTCTGTTTCGGCCTGTTGCACCGCACCGGCTATCTGGCTGCATAGCTCGCCGGGCGCAAAGCCGCGGTCCAGCTCGCCCCAGGCCACCAGCTCCAGCAACATCAAAGGGTCACGAACACTCTGTTCAATGACGAAATCACTGGCGGCGCACACGCGGGCGAAGTCGGCCCACCGTTGCGGCGTCCACGCAGAAAGGCCATGATCGTCATCCAGCGCGGCCACCGCGTCACGAAATGACTGCTCGGCCCGGTTGGCGTAAGGCAACAGAATGGCCGGCAGTTCGGCCAGCGTTGGAAGGCTCATGGTCTATCCTTGATCGGCGTGTAAATGGCGTGTAGTTGTGAAGGCAAGAGCCATGCTCGGTGAAGGACTGTCGAACAAAGGTTAGAAATAGCTGAAATTAAATTAATCTTGGCAGGCAACATCAAAGTTTCACCTTTTCTTGTTCGCAATAGACCAACAATAACGATTATGCTCACCAGCAAGACCGAGCCATACGCTCAGTCTTGTGTAGTTTTACTACTCGTATATACATTCGAAAGGCTGAAATGGCCGACGATTTGTAGTAAAACTACAGGACGCCGAAGCAACCTTCGGCCATCCAAGAATTTATGTCGTCTGCCCACAAGGCCAGTCGCAAACTTCAGGCAACCGATTCTGGTAGCCTTTCCGCCCTGGAGCAAGCCATGCAAGACCTCGATCCCGTCGAAACCCAGGAATGGCTGGACGCCCTGGAATCGGTTCTCGACAAAGAAGGCGAAGACCGTGCTCACTACCTGATGACCCGTATGGGCGAACTCGCGACCCGCAGCGGCTCGCAACTGCCTTACGCCATCACTACGCCATACCGCAACACCATCCCCGTTACCCACGAAGCACGCATGCCTGGCGACCTGTTCATGGAACGCCGCATTCGCTCGCTGGTACGTTGGAACGCCATGGCGATGGTAATGCGCACGAACTTGAAAGATTCGGACCTGGGCGGTCACATTTCCAGCTTCGCTTCCAGCGCAACCCTGTATGACATCGGCTTCAACTACTTCTTCCAGGCCCCGACCGACGAACACGGCGGCGACCTGATCTACTTCCAGGGCCACACCTCGCCAGGCGTCTACGCCCGTGCGTTCATGGAAGGTCGCATCAGCGAAGAACAAATGAACAACTTCCGCCAGGAAGTCGACGGTCAGGGCCTGTCGTCCTACCCGCACCCTTGGCTGATGCCTGATTTCTGGCAGTTCCCGACCGTTTCCATGGGTCTGGGCCCGATCCAGGCGATCTACCAGGCACGTTTCATGAAGTACCTGGAAGCCCGCGGCTTCATTCCGGAAGGCAAGCAGAAAGTCTGGTGCTTCCTGGGCGACGGCGAGTGCGACGAGCCGGAATCCCTGGGCGCCATCTCCCTGGCCGGCCGCGAGAAGCTCGACAACCTGATCTTCGTCATCAACTGCAACCTGCAGCGCCTCGACGGCCCGGTTCGCGGCAACGGCAAGATCATCCAGGAACTCGAAGGCGTGTTCCGCGGTGCTCAGTGGAACGTGACCAAAGTCATCTGGGGCCGTTTCTGGGACCCACTGCTGGCCAAGGACGTCGACGGTATCCTGCAACGTCGCATGGACGAAGTCATCGACGGCGAGTACCAGAACTACAAGGCCAAAGACGGCGCGTTCGTCCGCGAGCACTTCTTCAACACGCCTGAACTCAAGGCCATGGTTGCCGACCTGTCCGACGACGAAATCTGGAAGCTCAACCGTGGCGGCCACGACCCGTACAAGGTCTACGCGGCGTACCACGAAGCGGTCAACCACAAAGAACAACCCACCGTCATCCTGGCCAAGACCATCAAGGGTTATGGCACCGGTGCCGGCGAAGCGAAGAACACCGCGCACAACACCAAGAAAGTCGATGTCGACAGCCTGAAGTTGTTCCGCGACCGCTTCGACATCCCAGTCAAGGACGAAGAGCTGGAGAACCTGCCGTTCTTCAAGCCGGAGCCAAACAGCGCCGAAGCCCGCTACCTGAGCGAGCGTCGCAGCGCACTGGGCGGTTTCGTGCCACAGCGCCGTGCCAACAGCTTCAGCGTACCGACGCCAGACCTGAGCACCCTCAAGGCTATCCTTGACGGCTCGGGCGACCGTGAAATCTCCACCACCATGGCCTTCGTGCGCATCCTGGCGCAGCTGGTCAAGGACAAGGACATCGGCCCGCGCATCGTCCCGATCATCCCGGACGAAGCCCGTACCTTCGGTATGGAAGGCATGTTCCGTCAGTTGGGCATCTACTCCTCCGTCGGCCAGCTCTACGAGCCAGTCGATAAAGACCAGGTGATGTTCTACAAGGAAGACAAGAAGGGCCAGATCCTCGAAGAAGGCATCAACGAAGCGGGCGCCATGAGCTCCTTCATCGCTGCCGGTACTTCGTACTCCAGCCACAACCAGCCAATGCTGCCGTTCTACATCTTCTACTCGATGTTCGGCTTCCAGCGTATCGGCGACCTGGCCTGGGCCGCTGGCGACAGCCGCACCCGTGGCTTCCTGATCGGCGGCACCGCCGGCCGCACCACGCTGAACGGCGAAGGCCTGCAACACGAAGACGGTCACAGCCACATCCTGGCTGCCACCATCCCGAACTGCCGCACCTTTGATCCAACCTACGGCTATGAGCTGGCGGTGATCATCCAGGACGGCATGAAGAAGATGACCGAAGAGCAGCAGGACGTTTTCTACTACATCACCGTGATGAACGAGTCCTACCAGCAGCCAGCCATGCCGGCCGGTGTGGAAGAAGGCATCATCAAGGGCATGTACCTGCTCGAAGAAGACACCAAGGAAGCGGCGCACCACGTACAGCTGATGGGCTCCGGCACCATCCTGCGTGAAGTACGTGAAGCGGCGAAGATCCTGCGTGACGAGTTCAATGTAGGTGCCGACGTATGGAGCGTTACCAGCTTCAACGAACTGCGCCGCGACGGCCTGGCCGTGGAGCGCAGCAACCGTCTGCACCCTGGCCAGAAGCCAGCCAAGAGCTACGTCGAAGAGTGCCTGGCCGGCCGTAAGGGTCCAGTCATTGCCTCTACCGACTACATGAAACTGTTTGCAGAACAAATTCGCCAGTGGGTCCCGTCCAAGGAATTCAAAGTCCTGGGCACCGATGGTTTCGGCCGCAGTGACAGCCGCAAAAAGCTGCGTCACTTCTTCGAAGTCGACCGTCACTTCGTGGTGTTGGCAGCCCTGGAAGCCTTGGCTGACCGTGGTGAGATCGAACCCAAGGTGGTGGCTGACGCCATCGTCAAGTTCGGGATCAACCCGGAAAAACGCAACCCACTGGACTGCTGAGGAGATTTTTTGTGAGCGAACTCATTCGCGTACCTGACATCGGCAGCGGTGAAGGTGAAGTAATCGAGCTGTTTGTGAAGGTCGGCGACACCGTCGAAGCCGACCAGAGCATCCTGACCCTGGAGTCGGACAAGGCGAGCATGGAAATCCCTGCTCCCAAGGCCGGCGTGGTCAAGAGCCTGAAAGTGAAGCTGGGCGACCGCCTGAAGGAAGGCGACGAACTGCTGGAGCTGGAAATCGAAGGCGCTGCTGATGCAGCCCCTGCGGCCGCGGCTCCGGCCGCCGCTGCACCTGCACCTGCTGCTGAAAAGCCTGCCGCTGCCGAGGCTGCTCCAGCCCCGGCCGCTGCACCTGCCGCCGCGACCGTCCAGGACATTCACGTCCCGGACATCGGTTCGTCGGGCAAGGCCAAGATCATCGAGCTGCTGGTCAAGGTCGGCGACACCGTCGAAGCCGACCAGTCGCTGATCACCCTGGAGTCCGACAAGGCCTCCATGGAGATCCCATCGCCGGCTGCAGGCGTAGTGGAAAGCATCGCGGTCAAGCTGGAAGACGAAGTCGGCACCGGTGACTTCATCCTCAAGCTCAAAGTACAAGGTGCTGCGCCAGCCGCCGCACCAGCACCGGCTGCTGCTCCGGCTGCCAAGGCTGAAGCGGCACCTGCCGCTGCTGCCCCTGCACCGGCCGCAAAAGCCGAAGCTGCGCCAGCCCCTGCGGCGGCTGCACCTGCGCCAAGCGGTGCCAAGGTTCACGCCGGCCCAGCCGTGCGTCAGTTGGCCCGCGAGTTCGGCGTCGAGCTGAGCGCCGTCGCGGCCAGCGGCCCTCACGGCCGTGTGCTGAAGGAAGACGTGCAGGTTTACGTCAAAGCCATGATGCAAAAAGCCAAGGAAGCTCCGGCTGCCGGCGGCGCTACCGGTGGTTCGGGCATTCCGCCGATCCGTACCGTAGATTTCAGCCGCTTCGGCGAAATCGAAGAAGTGCCGATGACCCGCCTGATGCAAATCGGCGCGGCAGGCCTGCACGCCAGCTGGCTGAACATTCCGCACGTGACTCAATTCGACCAGGCCGATATCACCGACCTGGAAGCGTTCCGCGTTGCGCAGAAAGCCGTGGCCGAGAAGGCCGGCGTGAAGCTGACCGTGCTGCCACTGCTGCTCAAGGCCTGCGCACACCTGCTCAAGGAACTGCCGGACTTCAACAGCTCGCTGGCGCCAAGCGGCAAAGCGATCATTCGCAAGAAGTACGTGCACATCGGCTTTGCGGTCGACACCCCGGATGGCCTGCTGGTACCGGTCATCAAGAACGTCGATCAGAAGAGCCTCCTGCAACTCGCTGGCGAAGCGGCTGCGCTGGCTGCCAAGGCCCGCGACAAAAAGCTCACCCCGGACGACATGCAGGGCGCCTGCTTCACCATCTCCAGCCTCGGCCACATTGGCGGCACTGGCTTCACGCCAATCGTCAACGCGCCGGAAGTGGCGATCCTGGGTGTGTCCAAGGCCACCATCCAGCCTGTGTGGGACGGTAAAGCGTTCCAACCCAAGCTGATGCTGCCACTGTCGCTGTCCTACGATCACCGTGTGATCAACGGCGCTGCGGCTGCGCGCTTCACCCAGCGCCTGAGCCAGCTGCTGAACGACATCCGCACCATCCTGCTGTAAGTCGCAGGGCCTTCCCGTTACCTGGAAGGCCCTTGCCACACCGATTTCCGAGCGCCACGCTCGTACCTCAACCCCGCCACTTGGCGGGGCTTTTTTTGCCTGTCTTTTGTAGGAGCGAGCTTGCTGTGGCGAGGGAGCTTGCTCCCGCTGGAGTGCGAAGCGCTCCCAAGATTTTGGGGCCGCTGCGCAGCCCAGCGCAAGCAAGCTTGCTCGCCACACGCAAGCACCCTACCTGCGTCAACGCACCACTGATCACCCCAATTACAGAAATCCCTCGCGCGGCCGATAACAGGCTTATAGCACTTAGCCTTCATCCTCTCTTGTCACTGCGTCCTGCATGATGCAACCTTGCCGCAGTCGACAGTCAAGAGGGCGTGAGCCCAGCGCAGTGCGCATTTTCCCAAGCGAGTTTCCCCATGAAAAGCCAACCCGATGTCGCCCGTATGGCGGCCGAGGTAGTGACGCAATTACCGGTGCCTTCGCGCCTCGGTATGCTGCGTTTCGAGCGGCTTAATGAGGCAAGCTGGGCCCTGCTCTACCTCGATCCCAATTGCGAACGCCAGTTCGGCCTGCCGGCGGTTGAACTCTGCGCCTTGATCGGCACGCCCTACGCCAGCCTGATGGAACCCCAGGCGCGCTACCAGTTGCACGATGCGATTCAGCAACAACTGGCCCACAGCCCCCATTATCTGGTGCGCTACACCCTGCACACCCATGACGGACCGCTGAGCGTGCTGGAGATGGGCGAGGCCTACAAACAACATAACCGCCACCTGGTGCGCGGCTACCTGATGGTGGTCGAGGGGCTGTTCAGCGAGACCAGCGCGCCCGCCCCCACCGTCGACTTGGAAAACCAGAACAGCCGCCTGCAAATCGCCCTGGAGCTCAACCAGCGAGCGCAGCAGGAACAGTTGCAACACCTGGAGCGAGTGCGCGCCCAGCAGGAATTGATCCTGCTGCTGGCGCGCCAACGCTATACCACGCCCAACTCCCTGCAAGAAGCCGCTGAGCTGATCACGCGCAGCGCCTGCGACATTTACCAGATCGACTGCGCCAGCATCTGGAACCTCGAAGGCCATCATCTGGTACCGATCTCCGCCTATCACCGCGCCGATCAACAACACCATCTGCCTGAAGCCATTGATGCCAGCGGCTTCCCGGATTATCTGGAGGCCCTGCACTCCAGCCGCGCCATCGACGCCACCCACGCCCTGCGCGACCCACGCACCCGGGAAATGGCCGAAAGCCTGCGCGCCAAGGACATCCACGCGATGCTCGACGCCAGCATCCGTGTCGACGGCCAGGTCGTCGGCGTGCTGTGCCTGGAGCAAGGTGGCAGCCCGCGCGCCTGGCAGTCCGATGAAATCGCATTCGCCGGCGAGCTGGCAGACCAGTTCGCCCAGGTCATCAACAACCACAACCGCCGCACTGCCACGAGCGCCCTGCACCTGTTCCAGCGCGCCGTAGAGCAAAGCGCCAACGCGTTTTTGCTGGTCAATTGCGACGGCGTGGTGGAGTACGTCAACCCCAGCTTCACCGCGATTACCCAATACAGCGCCGAAGAAGTCCACGGCCATCGCCTGGCCCAACTGCCAGCTCTGGAGAACCTCAGCGAATTGCTGTTCGACGCGCCTTCGGCCTTGGCCAAAAGCAACAGCTGGCAAGGCGAGTTCAAGAGCCGCCGCAAAAACCTGGAACCCTACTGGGGCCAGCTGTCGATTTCCAAGGTGTATGGCGACAACCGCGAGCTGACCCACTACATCGGCATCTACGAAGACATCACCCAGACCAAGCTGGCGCAGCAGCGCATCGAACGCCTGGCCTACACCGACAACCTGACCAACCTGGGCAATCGCCCCGCGTTCATTCGCAACCTCGACGAGCGCTTTGCCCGCGACAGCGACAGCCCGATCAGCCTGCTGTTGGTGGACATCGACAACTTCAAGCGCATCAACGACAGCCTCGGCCACCAGACTGGCGACAAGTTGCTGATCAGCCTGGCGCGCCGCCTGCGCAACAGCTTGAGCAGCGGCGGCAGCCTGGCACGCTTTGCCAGTAACGAATTCGCGGTGCTGTTGGACGATGCCGACCTTGAGACCGGCCAGCAGGTGGCCAGCCAGTTACTGACCACCCTCGACAAGCCGATGTTCGTCGACAACCAGTTGATCAGCGTCACCGGTTCCGTGGGCCTGGCCTGCGCGCCGCTGCATGGCCGCGACCCACAGACCCTGATGCGCAACGCCGGCCTGGCCCTGCACAAGGCCAAAGCCAACGGTAAGCACCAGGTGCAAGTGTTTACCGAAGCGCTGAATGCCGAGGCCAGCTACAAGCTATTCGTGGAAAACAACCTGCGCCGTGCCCTGACCCAGAACGAGCTGGACGTGTTCTACCAGCCCAAGCTATGCCTGCGCAGCGGCCGCCTGCTGGGCATGGAAGCGCTGTTGCGCTGGAACCACCCGGAAAAAGGCATGATCCGTCCCGACCAGTTCATCAGCGTGGCTGAAGAAACTGGGCTGATTATCCCCATCGGCAAATGGATCGCGCGCCAGGCCTGCCGCATGAGCCGGCAATTGACGGCCGCAGGCCTGGGCAACTTGCAGGTGGCCATCAACCTGTCGCCCAAGCAATTCTCCGATCCGGACCTGGTGGCCTCGATTGCCACCATCCTCAAGGAGGAACAGCTGCCGGCCAACCTGCTGGAGCTGGAGCTGACCGAAGGTTTGCTGCTGGAAGCCACTGAAGATACGCGCCTGCAACTGGACCAGCTCAAGAGCTTCGGCCTGACCCTGGCGATGGACGACTTCGGTACCGGTTACTCGTCGCTGAGCTACTTGAAAAAATTCCCCATCGACATCATTAAGATTGATCGCAGCTTTATCCATGAAATCCCGGACAACCAGGACGACATGGAAATCACCTCGGCGGTGATCGCCATGGCCCACAACCTCAAACTCAAGGTCGTGGCCGAAGGCATCGAAACCGCTGAGCAGTTGGCGTTCCTGCGCCGGCACCGTTGCGACGTGGGCCAGGGCTACCTGTTCGACCGCCCGATCCCGGGTGCCGAGCTGATGCAGAGGCTTAAACGCTACCCACGCGGGCCAATCGCCTGACAGCGCTGTAACACTCGGGCACACTGGCTGTCTGACAATTTACTGTTACTCAACCTGACGAGAGGACTGATCATGGTCTTGCGCTCGGAAATTCTGGTGAACAAAAACGTGCTGCCTACTCAAGAACAAGCGTTGCCTGGTCGTGAAACCCCGATGAAGTTGCCCGAAACGCACTTCGTCAACGGCAACCCACTGCTGGGCCCGTTCCTGGATGATGTCGGCTTTGCGATCTTCGGCCTGGGCTGCTTCTGGGGCGCAGAACGCAAGTTCTGGCAGCGCGACGGCGTGGTCAGCACCGTGGTTGGCTACGCCGGCGGCTTTACGCCCAACCCGACTTATGAAGAAGTCTGCTCGGGCCTGACCGGCCATAGCGAAGTGGTGCTGGTGGTGTATGACCAGGCCAAGGTGAAATACGAAGACCTGCTGAAAATGTTCTGGGAACTGCACAACCCGACCCAGGGCATGCGCCAGGGCAACGACATCGGCAGCCAGTACCGTTCGGTGATCTACGCCACCACACCTGAGCAACTGGCGGCAGCCAAGGCCAGTGCTGAGGCGTATCAGCAAGAGCTGAGCAAGGCCGGCCTGGGTGAGATCACCACGGAAATCGAAGAGGCCCCGACGGTGTACTTCGCCGAGGCGTATCACCAGCAGTACCTGGCGAAGAATCCCCAGGGTTACTGCGGGATCGGCGGCACAGGCGTGACCTGCCCGATCTAGGGTCAACATAAACCAAATGTGGGAGGGGGCTTGCCCCCGATAGCGGAGTGTCAGTTACGGATGTAGTGGCTGATACTCAGCAATCGGGGGCAAGCCCCCTCCCACATTGGGTTGTGTTTGGCTGGAAAGGCGGTTACTCGGCGATCAACCAATCCATCTGCCAGCCACCCTGGGTCTGGCCCAGTTGCTTGGACAACCACGGCAGCAACTCACGCAATTCCTCTTCCAGGCCCCACGGCGGGTTGGCAATCGCCAGGCCCGAGCCGGTGAGGGTATTGGGCGTATCCAGCGGATGCACCAGCAACTCCACACGCAGCAGCTTCGGCGCACCGGTACCGGCCAGGTCCTGATAGAAACGGCGCAACATGCGCTGGTCTTTCACCGGGTACCAGATCGCCGCGACCGTCTGGCGCATACGGCTGACGGCCTCCTTGAGGGATGCCGCACAACGCTGCATTTCGTCGAGTTTTTCAAACGGTGGGTCGATCAGCATCAGCGCGCGCTTTTCCGGCACTGGCAGCAAGGCCCGTGGCACGTGCCAGCCTTCGCCCAGGTGCACTTTGACGCGGCGATCACCCTTCATGTTGTCCTTGAGCAGCACGCCATCTTCAGGGTGCTTCTCATTGAGCAGCACACGGTCCTGGGGCCGCGTGAGGCGGCGCGCCAGTTCCGGCGAGCCGGGGTAGTAGCGCAACTGGCCGTCCGGGTTCATCTCGTGCAACACGCGCATATAGTCGGCGGTAAGCGGCGGCAGGTCGCTTGCGCCCCACAGGCGGGCGATGCCTTCCAGGTACTCACCGGTGCGGTTGGCCTGGTCGCCCTGCAAGTCGTACAAGCCAATGCCTGCGTGAGTGTCGAGGTAGGCGAACGGCTGTTCCTTGCGCGACATCAGGGCGATGAGGCGGGTCAAGGTCAAGTGCTTGAAGACATCGGCATGGTTGCCGGCGTGAAAGGCGTGACGATAATTCATGATTGCTCCTGCGCAGGGGGCGAAGTTTACCTTCTACCGGTGCAAAGGTGCAGGGCCGCATGGCGGGCGGCACGGACGTCACGCTATCGCCAGGGGCTCAACTGAGCTGCGAGGCAAGGTAATCAGCCAATGCCCCATGGCTGATTTGCGGCCTGCGTGCGAAATAGATGATCTTGTGCTGCAAGATCGCTGGCGTAAACGCGGTATAGAGGTCAGGGCGCTGCTCCTGGAGCCATTGCAGCAGATTGTCGACCAGCACCTTTGGTGAATGTTGCGCCATATGCTTGAGCAACGATGCCGGTACCTGCCACCAGGGGCTGGCCGGGGCCGCAGTGACGGGT
Source organism: Pseudomonas sp. MF6751 (assembly GCF_016613265.1). Classification (NCBI taxonomy): domain Bacteria; kingdom Pseudomonadati; phylum Pseudomonadota; class Gammaproteobacteria; order Pseudomonadales; family Pseudomonadaceae; genus Pseudomonas; species Pseudomonas sp. MF6751. Next base: position 83,592 of record NZ_JAENSV010000009.1, on the reverse strand, counting down.
TTGGCCGCCACCGACAGCGGCTGGCCGTTGATCAAGTAGCGCTGGAACACTGGCAATACGCGCCCGGCCTCGTCGCCTAATAGCTGCAACATCGGCAAAAGGTGCACGCCGTCCCAGAAACGCAAAAACACCGGTTGGCTTTCCGGCAGGTACACCTGGGTCAACCCCATCAAATGCGCGATCACCACCTCCAGGGGGCTGGATGAGACCGCCAGCCAGCCCCAATCCGACGCTTGGGTGGTGGCTATCCAATCGAGAAAAGCACTGCTCGGCTCAACGATGCCAACGTAGGGCATGACCTCATCCCAGTCAGCGTAGGCCGTGCCCGCCCAGATCGGATGCGGCATCTTTGCAGCGGCCGTGGCTTGCCAGGCGGCGAGCGGCTTGGCGTCGCTGGCATTGCCCAGCACGGCGTACAGCTGTTCATCAGGCTGCAACGGGTAGTGCGCCAGCCAGGCATTGGGCGTCAAGAGCGCGGGCATCAGGACGCACTCCGCGTATGGGCGGCGATGTCGCACTGGCCGTTCTTGCAGCGCTCGCATTCTTCGCAGAACGGCGCGCTGCGTTTCAGGCTGACCACTTGTGCACGGCTTAACGGCGCGGGAATCGCTGTCAATACAGCCTCTTTCAACCCGGGCATTAACGGCGCCGGCGTCGGGGCAGGCGCGCTGCCGAGCTGGATCGGCACGCTGCTGAATATCCCGCCCGCTGACAACGTGATCGACTGCCCGCCCGCCTGGATCGTCACGCTGGCACCCGCATCAATGATGATGCTTTGCCCGGCCCCCAGCGCAATGATTTGCCCGGCACGCATGTGCTGCGAACCGCCAACCACTAGATGGTCATCCTGCTCGAGCTGCGTCAAACGGTTGCCGTGGGTGATGCGCTGCTCTTCGCCCCGCAACTCATGGCGCGACTCGCCGCCCACCTGCACGCGACGCTGGTTATCGACCTGTACCTGCTGGTCGTGCAACACATGTTGGGTCCAGTCCCGCTGGGCGCGCAGGTAGATTTCCTCGGCCCCCTTGCGGTCCTCGATACGCAGTTCGTTGTAGCCACCACCGCCAGGGCTGCTCTGGCTACGCCAGAGACTACGGGTCTTGTCCGCGGGCAGGTCGAGGGGCACTGGCGTGGCGGCGTTGGGCAGGCACCCCACCACCAGCGGCATGTCCATGTCGCCATTGACGAACCCCACCAGCACCTCCATACCGACCCGGGGGATCAGCACCACGCCATAACGGTCATGGGCCCAGCCGCTGGCTACCCGCAGCCAGCAACTGGAATGGTCGTTGTGCTCACCGACACGATCCCAGGCCAGTTGCACCTTGACCCGGCCGTACTCGTCACAGTGGACCTCACTGTCAACCGGGCCGGTAACCACCGCGCTTTGATACCCCGATACCGTCGGGCGCGGCTGCTCCGGCAAAGGCGGACGAAACACCGCATCCCATGGCGCGGCGACAAATGTGTTGCGATACCCCTGGCGCAGTTCCCCACCCTCCTCCTCGGTAACCGCCTCCTCCAGCACCTGCGGTTGTTTGCCTTCATGGCGCACCTGCGTCACTAACCACAAGTCATTCCAGTCCTCGCGGGGGTGCTCGCGCAACTGTAAAAACCGACCACTGGCCAACGCCAGCTCATCGCCCTGGCCATGGGCACTGCGATAGTCGCTGCGGTGCCGCTCCAAGCCACGCTGGGCGAGGTATCGGCCATGGGCTCGGTCGGAAAAGTTGCCGGGGTAGCGCTGTGCTTCAAGCTTGGGCAATGACTCATCGACGGCTGCGCTTTCCAGCTCGACATGGGGTTTGCGAAAGTCGTAATCGCGAAGATTCAACGCCGTGGTGCAGGTCGCCAATTGCAAGGTGAAGCGCTTGATCGCAGGGCTAGCGGCGACCATTCCCGAACCAGGCCGGTACGGCGTGGGCTGATCTGCCTGGGCAAATACGGTCTGGTCATCGCCAAACACCAGCAGGTGCCCTTCGGAGGAATGCTGGAAGTGATAGTGAATACCCAGCTCGGCACACAGGCGCTGGATGAACGCCAGGTCGCTCTCGCCGAACTGCACGCAATATTCACGCTCAGGGTAATCACCGCTCAACCGGAACTCGAAGCGGTCACTGTGAATCCCCTGCCCGGCCAGCACTTGGGCAACAATCTGCGGCACCGTCTTATGCTGGAAAATACGCTGGTGACTGCTGTGCGCCAGGTACGCCAGATGCGGCGCAAGGCTGAGCTGGTAGCGCGTCAGGCGCCGGCCCGAGTCGCCCTGGGCAACCCGATACACCAGGCCGTGAACGCCATGCCCCTGATCGTCGAAGCCCAAGTACACCTGGCGATGCAGCAAGCCCTCGAGGTCGATATCCGGCTGCTCGCTGACCAGCTCAAGTTCAAAACGATAGGGCTGGCTGATGGCCTCGGTGCCGTCGAACGCGAACACCTCGAAATCACTCGGCGCCCCATCCAGGGCCAGGGTAAATGCAGGTTGGTTGGCAGGAGCGAACATCCGGTGTTTCTCTGCGAAGGGTGGGCGGCCGATTCTGCACCAGCCGTTCGCCTGGCCGAGCGCTGCCTCGGCAAATAAGTAAGGTCCTACGTGAGCACCGCTGGAACCCACAGGCATCGACGGTAATTTCACCAATCAGCCCACACAAAAAAAGGCCCAGCGTCCTTCGGACGTGGGCCTTTCTTGTTCGCTCAGCAGGCGTTAAACGCCCAGCGAATTACTTGTTCAAGTTGTAATCTTTTTCCGCAGCATCAAAACGCTCGACCATACCCACCGTCGGTGCGCCCATCTTGCTCACGAAGTAGATCGCCAGGCTGGCGAAGATGAAGCCTGGGATGATTTCGTACAGGCCCAGCAATTCGAAGTGCTTCCACACGATCACGGTGATCGCGCCGACCAGGATGCCGGCCAGTGCGCCGTTGCGGGTCATGTGTTTCCAGATGACCGAGATCAGTACCACAGGGCCGAAGGCTGCACCGAAACCGGCCCAGGCGTAGCTAACCAGGCCCAGTACGCGGTTTTCCGGGTTGGCGGCCATGGCGATGGCGATCAAGGCCACGACCAGCACCATCAGCCGCCCGACCCATACCAATTCAAGCTGGGAAGCGCCTTTGCGCAGGAACGCCTTGTAGAAGTCTTCGGTCAGGGCGCTGGAGCACACCAGCAGTTGGCAGCTCAGGGTGCTCATCACAGCCGCCAGAATGGCCGACAGCAACACACCAGCAACCCAGGGGTTGAACAGGATTTTGGCCAGTTCGATAAACACACGCTCTGGGTTTTCAGTCACCGGGCCTGCCACTTCCGGGTGCGCCGAGAAGTAAGCGATACCGAAGAAGCCCACCGCCACGGTGCCGCCCAAGCACAGGATCATCCAGGTCATGGAGATGCGACGCGCCTTGGCGATCGACTTAACCGAGTCCGCCGCCATGAAACGCGCGAGGATGTGCGGCTGGCCGAAGTAGCCCAGGCCCCAGCCCATCAACGAGATAACGCCGATGAAGGTGGTGTTTTTCAGCATGTCGAAGCTGGTCGGGTCCTTGGCTTCAATGGCCAGGAAGGTGGTGTCTACGCCGCCGGTGGCCAGCAGCACGATGATCGGCGTGAGGATCAGCGCGAAGATCATCAACGTGGCTTGCACGGTGTCGGTCCAGCTGACTGCCAGGAAACCACCGATGAAGGTGTAGGCAATAGTCGCCGCAGCACCGGCCCACAGCGCGGTCTCGTAGGACATGCCGAAGGTGCTTTCGAACAGGCGGGCGCCGGCGACGATGCCGGAGGCGCAGTAGATGGTGAAGAACACCAGGATCACCACGGCGGAGATGATCCGCAGCAGGCCGCTTTTATCTTCAAAGCGGCTGGAGAAGTAATCCGGCAGGGTCAGGGCGTCGCCGTTGTGTTCGGTCTGCACGCGCAGGCGGCCGGCCACGAACAACCAGTTGAGGTAAGCACCGACGATCAGGCCGATGGCAATCCAGCTTTCCGACAGACCAGACATGTAGATCGCGCCCGGCAAGCCCATCAACAGCCAGCCGCTCATGTCGGAAGCACCGGCGGACAAGGCTGTCACCACGCTACCGAGGCTGCGGCCGCCCAGGATGTAATCGGAAAGGTTGTTGGTGGAGCGATAGGCCATCAGGCCGATCAGCACCATTGCTGCGATGTAGATCACGAACGTGATCAGGGTTGGATTACTAACGCTCATAGGAGTGACGCCCTGGCTTTGTTTTTATGTAGCGACGGTCATGGGGGACGGCCACCCGTGGATAACCGGATAGACGAACCTGCATGCCGCGCATTTATGACTGGCGTTTCCCCAGGAAAGCCGCCAGCCGATGAACCCACCCTGAGGGTTGGTTGCACCTTGGTGCGCGAATGCTATTCAACAAAGCAAATAAGGTGCAACCAGTTTCTGCCGATTAAGTTGCACCCAAGTATGTTTTAGGACAAACGCGCTTTTTTTGCTCCTTTTCGGAGCAAGAACAGCCGATCTCAGAAGCAAATGCACCAGCGCGGAGCGGATTCGGTCGTGTGTTTATTTTTTTCCGATCAAGCGTCGAACATTTAACCAACAAAAGGGTTGCACCCGGTTGCACCTCAGGATGGGCAAAGCTAATCTTGCCGCCAGCAGATGCCACTCGGTAGTGGCACCCATGAGGATAAAAAAATGGCAACGACCACCCTTGGGGTCAAACTCGACGACCCGACCCGCGAACGCCTGAAGGCCGCCGCGACCTCCATTGATCGCACGCCGCACTGGCTGATCAAGCAGGCGATTTTCAATTACCTGGAGAAACTCGAGGGTGGTGCAACCCTGTCCGAGCTCAATGGCTTGAGCAGCAAGGAGGCCGATGACGCCGGCGAGGTCCAGGCCGACCACTCCCACCAGTGCTTCCTTGAGTTCGCCGAGAGCATCCTGCCGCAATCGGTATTGCGTGCCGCAATCACCGCCGCTTACCGCCGCCCCGAGCCGGAAGTGGTACCGATGCTGATCGAACAGGCGCGCCTGCCGGCCCCGATGGCCGAAGCCACCAACAAGCTGGCCGCGAGCATTGCCGAAAAACTGCGCAATCAGAAGAGTGCCGGCGGCCGTGCCGGTATTGTTCAGGGCCTGCTGCAAGAATTCTCCCTGTCGTCCCAGGAAGGCGTGGCGCTGATGTGCCTGGCCGAAGCGCTGCTGCGTATCCCGGACAAAGGCACCCGCGATGCGCTGATCCGCGACAAGATCAGCACCGGCAACTGGCAGCCCCACCTGGGCAACAGCCCATCGCTGTTCGTCAACGCCGCTACCTGGGGCCTGCTGCTGACTGGCAAGCTGGTGTCGACCCACAACGAAGCAGGCCTGACCTCGTCCCTGAGCCGCATCATCGGCAAGAGCGGCGAGCCGATGATCCGCAAGGGCGTCGACATGGCCATGCGCCTGATGGGCGAGCAGTTCGTCACCGGCGAAACCATCGCCGAAGCCTTGGCCAATGCGAGCAAATTCGAAGCCAAGGGCTTCCGCTATTCCTACGACATGCTCGGTGAAGCCGCACTCACCGAACATGACGCCCAGAAGTACCTGGCCTCGTACGAACAAGCCATTCATTCCATCGGCAAAGCCTCCCATGGCCGTGGGATCTATGAAGGCCCGGGCATCTCCATCAAACTCTCCGCCCTGCACCCGCGCTACAGCCGTGCGCAGTACGAGCGTGTGATGGATGAGCTGTACCCGCGCCTGCTGTCGCTGACTTTGCTGGCCAAGCAGTACGACATCGGCCTGAACATCGACGCCGAAGAAGCCGACCGCCTGGAGCTGTCCCTGGACCTGCTCGAGCGCCTGTGCTTCGAGCCGCAATTGACTGGCTGGAACGGCATCGGCTTTGTGATCCAGGCGTACCAGAAGCGTTGCCCGTATGTGATCGACTACGTCATCGACCTGGCCCGCCGCAGCCGCCATCGCCTGATGATCCGCCTGGTAAAAGGCGCGTACTGGGACAGCGAAATCAAGCGCGCCCAGGTCGAAGGCCTGGAAGGCTACCCGGTCTACACCCGCAAGGTATACACCGACGTTTCCTACATTGCCTGCGCACGCAAATTGCTGTCGGTGCCGGAAGTCATCTACCCGCAGTTCGCCACGCACAACGCCCACACCCTGTCGGCTATCTACCACATCGCCGGTCAGAACTATTACCCCGGCCAGTACGAGTTCCAGTGCCTGCACGGCATGGGTGAACCGCTGTACGAACAGGTTGTAGGCAAGGTTTCCGAAGGCAAGCTGAACCGTCCGTGCCGTGTATACGCGCCGGTTGGTACCCACGAAACACTGCTGGCCTATCTGGTACGCCGCCTGCTGGAAAACGGCGCCAACACCTCGTTCGTCAACCGTATCGCTGACCAGTCCATCTCGATCCAGGAATTGGTAGCCGACCCGGTGGCCAGTATCGAGCAAATGGCAACCCAGGAAGGCGGTTTCGGCCTGCCGCACCCGCGCATCCCTTTGCCGCGTGACCTGTACGGCAGCGACCGCGCCAACTCGGCCGGTATCGACCTGGCCAACGAACATCGTCTGGCCTCGCTGTCCTGCGCCCTGCTCGCCACTGCTCACAACAACTGGAAAGCCGCACCGATGCTCGGTTGCGCCGCCAGCAATGAAGCGGCACAACCGGTGCTGAACCCTTCCGACCTGCGTGATGTGGTCGGCCAGGTACAGGAGGCCACCGTCGAAGACGTCGACAACGCCATCCAGTGCGCCATCGGCGCCGCGCCGATCTGGCAGGCCACCCCGCCCGCCGAACGCGCTGCCATCCTGGAACGCGCCGCCGACCTGATGGAAGGCGAGATCCAGCCGCTGATGGGCCTGCTGGCCCGTGAAGCCGGCAAGACCTTCGCCAACGCCATCGCGGAAGTGCGTGAAGCCGTGGACTTCCTGCGCTACTACGCAGTGCAGGCGCGCAACGACTTTACCAATGACGCCCACCGCCCATTGGGCCCAGTGGTGTGCATCAGCCCGTGGAACTTCCCGCTGGCGATCTTCAGCGGTCAAGTCGCTGCGGCATTGGCTGCCGGTAACCCGGTGCTGGCCAAGCCTGCCGAGCAGACGCCGCTGGTGGCTGCCCAGGCCGTACGTATCCTGCTTGAAGCCGGTATTCCGGAAGGTGTGCTGCAATTGCTGCCAGGCCAGGGCGAAAGCGTCGGTGCCCGCCTGGTGGGTGATGATCGCGTCAAAGGCGTGATGTTCACCGGTTCCACCGAAGTGGCGCGCCTGCTGCAACGCAATGTCGCCGGTCGCCTGGATGCCCAGGGTCGCCCGATTCCGCTGATCGCCGAAACCGGTGGCCAGAACGCGATGATCGTCGATTCCTCGGCGCTGACCGAACAAGTGGTGATCGACGTCGTATCGTCGGCCTTCGACAGCGCCGGTCAACGTTGTTCGGCCCTGCGCGTACTGTGCCTGCAGGAAGATTCGGCAGACCGTGTGGTCGAAATGCTCAAGGGCGCCATGGCTGAATGCCGCCTGGGTAACCCGGAACGCCTGTCGGTCGACATCGGCCCGGTAATCGACGCCGAAGCCAAGGCCGGTATCGAGAAACACATCCAGGCCATGCGCGACAAAGGCCGCAACGTTTACCAGGTGGCGATTGCCGACGGTGAAGAGATCAAGCGCGGCACCTTCGTGATGCCGACCCTGATCGAGCTGGAAAGCTTCGACGAGCTGCAACGCGAGATCTTCGGCCCGGTACTGCACGTAGTGCGCTACAAGCGCAAAGAGATCGACCAGCTCATCGGCCAGATCAACGCTTCCGGCTACGGCCTGACCCTGGGCGTGCACACCCGCATCGACGAGACCATCGCCAAGGTGATCGACAACGTCAATGCCGGTAACGTCTACGTCAACCGCAACATTGTTGGCGCCGTGGTCGGCGTGCAGCCGTTCGGCGGTGAGGGCCTGTCCGGCACTGGCCCCAAAGCCGGTGGCCCGCTGTACCTGTATCGCTTGCTGTCGACTCGTCCTACCGATGCGATCGAGCAATCCTTCGTGCGGGGCGACAAGTTGGCGGCGCCGGACGTGCGCCTGCGCGATGCCATGAGCCAATCGCTGACCACCCTGAAAACCTGGGCCGATGGCAATAAGTTCAGCGAACTGAGCGCGTTGTGCACGCAGTTCGCCGCCCAATCGCAGAGCGGTATCACCCGCCAACTGGCCGGCCCGACCGGCGAGCGCAACAGCTACGCCATCCTGCCGCGCGAGCACGTGCTGTGCCTGGCCGAAGTGGAAGGCGACCTGCTGACCCAACTGGCGGCGGTATTGGCCGTCGGCGGTTCGGCGGTATGGCCGGAAACCGAGCTGACCAAGGCCTTGTTCCCGCGCCTGCCTAAAGAGATTCAGGCGAAGATCAAGCGCGTGGCCGACTGGACCAAGGACGACGTGGTGTTTGACGCCGTGCTGCATCACGGTGATTCCGACCAACTGCGTGCGGTGTGCCAGCAAGTGGCGCAGCGCGGTGGGGCAATTGTCGGGGTGCATGGCATGTCGCAAGGCGAAACGGCGATTGCGCTGGAGCGTCTGGTGATCGAGCGTGCTTTGAGCGTTAACACTGCTGCAGCGGGTGGTAACGCCAGCCTGATGACCATTGGCTAACTGATACAACGCGGCAAAAGTGTGGGAGCTGGCTTGCCTGCGATAGCGGTGAGCCAGTGACATAGATGTCGACTGACACGGCCTCATCGCAGGCAAGCCAGCTCCCACACTGATCGCGCTCCACCTCGCGCCAGCGTTCTGCCCTTCTATCACTTAAATCAATCTTGCTATCCACTCTCCATTCGCGCACTTAGACTCAGGCCAATTCCTTCAAAGGTACGCCGCCATGTCCGAGACGCTGCTCAGTTCCCGCAATCTGGCTTTCGAGCTGTACGAAGTCCTCGATGCCGAGGGCCTGACCCAGCGCGAGCGGTTTGCCGAACACAACCGCGAAACCTTCGATGCCGCGATCAGCACGGCGCGTAACATCGCAGAAAAGTACTTCGCCCCTCACAACCGCAAGAACGACGAAAACGAACCGCGCTATGAAAACGGCCAGGCGATCCTGATTCCGGAGGTCAAACCCGCCGTGGACGCCTTCCTTGAAGCCGGCTTCCTCAACGCAGCACGTAGCTTTGAAGCAGGCGGCATGCAACTGCCGACCCTGTTGTCCCAAGCTTGTTTCGCGCACTTCCAATCGGCCAACGCCGCCTCGACGTCCTACCCGTTCCTGACCATGGGCGCCGCCAACCTCATTGAGAGCTTCGGCACCGAGGAGCAGAAACAACGCTTCCTGCAGCCAATGATCGACGGGCGCTTCTTCGGCACCATGGCCCTGACCGAGCCCCATGCCGGTTCCTCCCTGTCGGACATTCGGACCCGTGCAGAACCAGCGGCTGACGGCAGTTATCGGCTCAAGGGCAACAAGATCTTTATCTCCGGTGGCGACCATTCGCTGTCGGAAAACATCGTGCACATGGTGCTGGCCAAATTGCCGGACGCTCCCGCAGGCGTGAAGGGCATTTCGCTGTTTATCGTGCCCAAGTTCCTGGTCAACGATGACGGCAGCCTGGGCGCTCGCAACGATGTGCTGCTGGCGGGGCTGTTCCACAAGATGGGCTGGCGCGGCACCACGTCCACGGCGCTTAACTTCGGCGATAACGGCAACTGTGTCGGCTACCTGGTGGGCAAGCCGCACCAGGGGCTGAGCTGCATGTTCCAGATGATGAACGAGGCACGCATCGGCGTGGGCATGGGCGCGGTGATGCTCGGTTACGCCGGCTACCTTTACTCCCTGGACTACGCCCGCGAACGGCCCCAGGGGCGCCTGCCTGATAGCAAAGACCCGAGCACCGCACCGGTGGCGATCATCCAGCATGCCGACATCAAGCGCATGCTGCTGACCCAGAAAGCCTATGTGGAAGGCGCCTTTGATCTCGGCCTGTACGCGGCGCGGCTATTCGACGACACCACCACCCTGGCAACCGACACTGAGCGCAAACAAGCCCACGAACTGCTGGACCTGCTTACGCCGATCGTCAAATCCTGGCCGTCGGAGTTCTGCCTCAAGGCCAACGAGCTGGCGATCCAGATTCTTGGCGGCCACGGCTACACCCGCGAATACCCGGTGGAGCAGTACTACCGCGACAACCGTCTGAACCCCATCCATGAAGGCACCCACGGCATCCAGTCCCTAGACCTGCTCGGGCGCAAATTGGCGCAGAACGGCGGCGCCGGCTTAAAGCAATTGACCCGCCTGATCGCCGAAACCGGAGCCCGGGCGCAAAAGCACCCTTCACTCACGGCACTGCGAGAGCCTCTGGAGCAACTGGTAAACCGGCTGCAAAGCGTCACGATTGGCCTGCTGACCGATCTCGCCCAAGGCAAGGTCAACAGCAGCCTTGCGAACTCGGCGCTGTACTTGAAAGTGTTCGGGCATACGGTGATTGGCTGGCGCTGGCTGGAACAGGCGATCCGCGCCGAAGAAGGGCTGGCCAAGGGGGAAGCGGCTGACGCGGCCTTTTATAAGGGCAAGCTCCAGGCCGCCCGGTACTTCCTGACCTGGGAAGTACCAAGCTGCCATCATGAACTGGCGATTCTGGAGGCACGCGACGATACGTGCCTGGGCATGCAAGACGAGTGGTTCTAAGGCTGACCGATCACCTTGGAAATCACATCGACCGTGGCGCTGACTTGCTCTTGGTAACGGTCGAGTTCCTGCTGGTGAGCCTGTTGCATTTCAATCTGCTCGGCGCACAGGTTCAGCGCGGCCAGTACCAATAGTTTGTCACCGATCAGGGTCGGGTACTTTTTCTTGGTAACCGCCAGGGAGGCCTTGAGCATGGTCACGGCATGCATCAGGGTCTGATCTTCGCCGGCCGGTGCCTTGATCGAGTAATCCTCTCCGAGAATCGAAACGACCTTTATGCCCTCACTCATGCGCTGACGGGCCCTGCACTTACACGCTCAACCAGCGCCTGGATGCGGGCGGCGGTGGCGCCGTGCTTTTCTTCCTGTTCCATCAGGTTCAGTTGCAGGCTGTCGTTTTCGTCCTTGGCGCGGGCCAACTCGGCCTTGAGGGATTCGTTGCTGCCCAGCAATTCTTGATTCTGCTGTACGAGGTCGCTGACCAGTTGTTCCAATTGGCTGAGGGATGCTTCTAACATTTTGATTTCTCGGGCTTTTAAAAAGGGCGGTGACGATAAAGAAAATTCACCTCGGATGCCAGGGTTATCCCTGGCCGCGCAGCCCGATGATGCAAGGCCGGGCCGCACTTTCGAGCCTTAGTGACTGCATTTACCCGATCTGGTTCCTGAACTCACCCAACACTTGGTCCGATGCGACAAAAGCGCGCGCCCCTTTAAGACTTTAGTCGCATGGCCGATAAGGCGGGCACACCTCGTCTCATGGCCGCATGGATAGCGCCTCCCCCAGGACTCCAGCATGTCTCTTCGTAATATGAATATCGCCCCGAGGGCCTTCCTCGGCTTCGCATTTATTGGCGCCTTGATGTTGTTGCTCGGTGTGTTCGCCCTGAACCAGATGAGCAAAATTCGTGCAGCCACCGAAGACATTACCTCAGCCAGCGTGCCCAGCATTCGCGCCGTGGATGAACTCACTCAACTGACCCTGCGCCTGCGCGTGCTGTCGTACCGCTTGCTGACCAACCGCGAGCCGGATGTACAGCAAAAGACCCTGGAAGCCTTTGAACTGCGCAATCAGCAGATTCGCACAGCCCAGGACATCTACGAAAAACTGATCACCAGCACCGAAGAGCGCAACGCTTATAACGAGTACGTCCGCTTGCTGGGCCAGTACCGCCAGATTGAAGAGCGCATGAAGAGCCTGTCTCGCGCCAATCAGGTCAACGAGCTGCGCAGCCTGCTCAACACCGAGTTGCTGGACAACTCCGAGCAGGTCAATGCGGTCTTGACCCGCTTGCTGGATATCAATAACGACGACGCCAACGCCACCAACCAGCGCGCCAAAGACCAATACGACATGGCCTTTGACCTGGTGGTAGGCCTGCTGGTGATTGCCACGGCGCTGACCTTGCTGTTTGCCTGGTTGCTGACCCGCAGCATCACCCTGCCCATCGCCCAGGCGCTAGAAGCCGCCGAAGAAGTGGCCGAAGGCAACCTGACGCGCCCGATCACCGTGGACGGCAACGACGAAGCCGGGCGCCTGCTCGCGGCCATGGCCAAGATGCAACACAAACTGCGCGACACACTGCAACGGATCGCTGGCTCCGCCACCCAGCTTGCGTCTGCCGCTGAAGAGCTGAATGCGGTCACCGACGAAAGCGCCCGTGGCCTGACCCAGCAGAACAACGAAATCGAACAGGCCGCCACTGCCGTCAACGAGATGACCAGTGCGGTGGAAGAAGTCGCACGCAACGCGGTGAGCACCTCCGAAGCCTCGCGCAACGCCACCACCTCTGCCGGTGACGGCCGTGACCTGGTGCAGGAAACTGTCAGCGCCATCGAACGCATGAGTACCGACGTGCAGGCCACCGCGTCCCTGATTGGCGACCTGGCCAATGAATCGAGGGATATCGGCAAAGTACTGGACGTGATCCGTGGCCTGGCTGACCAGACCAACCTGCTGGCTCTGAACGCCGCGATCGAAGCAGCTCGAGCCGGGGAAGCCGGGCGTGGTTTCGCCGTGGTGGCGGATGAAGTGCGGGCGCTGGCCCATCGCACCCAGCAGTCCACCAGCGAAATCGAGCGCATGATCGGCAGCATCCAGACAGGCACTGAACACGCGGTAGATTCGATGCGCAACAGCACCGAGCGCGCCGAATCGACACTCAACATCGCCCGAGGCGCGGGCCTGTCGCTGGACACCATCAACACGGCGATTGTGGAGATCAACGAGCGCAACCTGGTGATCGCCAGTGCGGCGGAAGAACAGGCCCAGGTGGCGCGGGAAGTGGACCGCAACCTGGTGAATATCCGTGACCTGTCGGTGCAATCGGCCACCGGCGCCAGCCAGACCAGTGCGGCGAGCGGTGAGTTGTCGCGCTTGGCGGTGGATCTGAATGGGATGGTCGGAAGGTTCCGCCTCTGAAATAAGCCTTTGCTCACACCGCATACCTTGTGGAAGCTGGCTTGCCTGCGATAGCAATCTGTCAGCTAACGCCCATGGCGCCTGGCACACCGCAATCGCAGGCAAGCCAACTCCCACATTTGAGCGATGTGCAGCCACAAAAGCTTTTTGACAGCGCAGCAATTCAACAGGTTAGAATCCCTGGCACGCAGACTGCATGGTCAGTTTGCGCCCTGTCTTCCCCCTGCCCTGGAGTACTGCCTTTGAATGCGACGACCATCAACAGCCTGTTCTTGATCGGCGCGTTGCTGGTGACTGCGAGCATTCTGGTGAGTTCGCTTTCGTCACGCCTGGGTATCCCTATCCTGGTGATTATCCTGGCCGTGGGCATGACCGCCGGGGTCGATGGCGGTGGCATCATTTTCGATAACTACCCGACCGCCTATCTGGTGGGCAACCTCGCCCTCGCCGTGATCCTGCTCGACGGCGGTTTGCGCACCCGGGTGGCGAGTTTCCGCGTGGCGCTGTGGCCGGCCTTGTCCCTGGCCACGGTGGGGGTATTGATTACCACCGGCCTCACGGGCATGGCGGCGGCCTGGCTGTTCGACCTCAACATCATCCAAGGCTTGCTGATCGGCGCCATTGTTGGCTCAACGGATGCCGCAGCGGTGTTCTCGCTGCTGGGTGGCAAGGGCCTCAACGAACGGGTCAGCGCCAGCCTGGAAATCGAATCCGGCAGCAACGACCCGATGGCGGTGTTCCTCACCGTCACCCTGATCGACATGCTCGCCAGCGGCCAGACCGGCCTGCACTGGAGCTTGCTCACGCACCTGATCCGCGAATTCGGCATCGGTGGCCTGGTAGGCCTGGGCGGCGGCTGGCTGATGCTGCAACTGGTCAACCGCATCAACCTGGCCAACGGCCTGTACCCGATCCTGGTGATCGCCGGCGGCCTGTTCGTTTTCGCCCTGACCAACGCCCTGCACGGCAGCGGCTTCCTAGCCGTGTACCTGTGCGGGCTGGTGATCGGCAACCGCCCGGTGCGCAGCCGCCATGGCATTTTGCATATGCTTGACGGCATGGCCTGGCTGGCGCAGATCGGGATGTTTTTGGTGCTGGGCCTGCTGGTCACGCCTCACGATTTGCTGCCCATCGCCGTGCCCGCCCTGGGCCTGGCGCTGTGGATGATCCTGTTTGCCCGGCCGCTGTCGGTGATGGTTGGCCTGCTGCCATTCAAGGCGTTCCACGGGCGCGAAAAGGCCTTTATCGCCTGGGTCGGCCTGCGCGGCGCGGTACCGATCATCCTCGCGGTGTTTCCGCTGATGGCCGGCCTGCCCCATGCGCAGCTGTACTTCAACCTGGCATTCTTTATCGTGCTGGTCTCGCTGTTGGTGCAGGGCACCAGCCTGCCGTGGGTGGCCAAGTTGCTCAAAGTCACCGTACCGCCAGACCCGGCGCCGATCTCCCGCGCGGCCCTGGAAGTGCACGTTACCAGCGAGTGGGAGTTGTTCGTCTACCGCCTGGGCGCAGAAAAATGGTGCATTGGCGCGGCCCTGCGCGAGCTGAAAATGCCCGAAGGCACGCGCATCGCCGCGCTGTTTCGCGGCCAGCAACTGCTCCATCCGTCGGGTAGTACGGTGCTGGAAGTCGGCGATCTGCTCTGTGTGATCGGCCACGAACACAACCTGCCGGCCCTGGGCAAACTGTTCAGCCAGGCACCGCAACGGGGCCTCGATTTGCGCTTCTTCGGCGACTTCGTACTGGAAGGCGACGCCCAGCTGGGCGCGGTTTCCGCCTTGTACGGGCTCAAACTTGAAGGTATCGACCCGGACATGCCATTGAGCCGCTTCATTACCCAGAAGGTTGGCGGTGCACCGGTAGTCGGCGACCAGGTGGAATGGAACAACACCATCTGGACCGTCGCCGTCATGGACGGGAACAAGATTGGCAAAGTCGGCGTCAGATTCCCCGAAGGAAGTCGCCCGGGCCCCGGACTCTTCCTCTAAACTGCGGGCAACGACGCCCCGATTCTTCACTTTGCAAGACCGGTCTCTATGCCAACCCTGCGTACTTTTCTCGCCACTGCCCTGCTGGGCCTAACCCTTTGTGTTGGCAGCGTATACGCCGCCGACCCGCCCAGCGCCGAAGCCGTCCAGCAAAGCCTGGATAAACTGCCCGACCGCAAGCTGCCTGACGCCGACATGAAGGCGCTGCAGGCGACCCTGCAACAGACCCTGACCTACCTGAGCAATCAGCAGGACTACGAGCAGCGCCTGGCCGACCTCAAGCGCCAGCTGGAAGAGGCCCCGCGCCAGACCAATGAGAACCAGCGTGAGCTGGCGCGCCTCAAGGCCACCAAAATCATTCCGGTGGCCCAACGCTACGCCAGCCTGCCGGTGCCGCAGCTTGAGCAGTTATTGGTGCAACGCAGCACCCAGCAAGGCGACCTGCAAAAAGAACTGGCCGACGCCAACAGCCTGACCATCGCCGCCCAGACCCGCCCCGAGCGCGCCCAGACCGAGATCAGCAGCAGCCAGACGCGCATCCAGCAAATCAACGCGACGCTCAAGCTTGGCAAAGACAATGGCAAACCTCTCAGCGGCGACCAGCGCAACCAGCTCAACGCCGAACTGGCGGCCCTGAATGTATTGATTCCCCTGCGCCGCCAGGAATTGGCCGGCAACAGTCAGTTGCAAGACCTGGGCAACAGCCAGCACGACCTGATCCAGGAAAAAACCGCACGCCTGGAGCAAGAAATCCAGGACCTGCAAACCCTGATCAACCAGAAACGCCTGGCCCAGTCCCAGCAGACGGTGACCCAACAGTCCATCGAAGCGCAGAAAGCCGGCGGCAGCAGCATCCTGGCCAAGGAAAGCGCAGACAACCTGAAGCTGTCCGACTACCTGCTCAAGAGCACCGACCGCCTCAACGACCTGACCCAGAAAAACCTGCAGACCAAGCAGCAACTGGACACCGTGACCCAAAGCGATTCGGCCCTGGACGAGCAGATCAACGTGCTCAAGGGCAGCCTGCTGCTATCCAAGATTCTCTATAAACAAAAGCAGGCCCTGCCGCGTCTCACCGTGGACAAAGACCTGGCCGACGACATCGCCAACATTCGCCTGTACCAGTTCGAGGTCAACCAACAGCGTGAGCTGATCACCTCTCCCAGCGCTTATGTGGACAACCTGCTGGCCAACCAGCCGCAGGATGAGGTCACCCCACAACTGCGCCGCACCTTGCTGGAAGTGGCGCTCACCCGCAGCGACCTGCTGGAACGCCTGAGCCGCGAGCTGAGTGCACTGCTCAACGAATCCATCACCCTGCAACTGAACCAGAAACAACTGCTCAGCACCGCCAGCACCCTGCGCGCCACGCTCGACGAGCAAATGTTCTGGATCCCCAGCAACAAGCCGCTGGACACCGAATGGCTGGAAACCGTACCGGCGCATCTGAGCAAACAGGTCACCACCCTGCCCTGGGCGTCCAGCGTCAGCGAGCTGTATGACGGCCTGACCCAACGCCCACTGCTGTTCCTGCCGCTGCTGTTGCTGATCGGCGCGCTGTTGTGGCGACGCAATGCGCTGTATGTGCGCCTGAAAAAGGTTCACCAGGACATCGGCCACTTCAAGCGCGACAGCCAGTGGCATACGCCGCAGGCCATCCTGATCAACATTCTGCTGGCGATGCCCGTGGCTCTGGGCCTGGCGCTGTGCGGCTACGCGTTGCAGATCGACGCCCGCGGGCAGAACGCCAACCTGGGCGCGGCTTTGCTGCAGATCGCTCAGGCCTGGCTGGTGTTCTACACCGCCTACCGCATCCTCGCGCCGGGCGGCGTGGCGGAGCTGCACTTTCGCTGGGAAAGGCCGCAGGTCGAATTCCTGCAAGGCTGGATACGCAAGCTCGGGCTGGTGGTACTGGCGTTGGTGGCCGTGGTCGCGATTGCCGAACATCAACCGGCCGCGCTGGCTGACGACGTGTTGGGTATCGCCGTGGTACTGACCTGCTACGGGCTGATGGCCTGGCTGCTGGGCCGCCTGCTGCTGAACAGCCCAACCCACGAAAAGGCCTCGTTGTTTCGCAAAGCTATCGGGGTGGTGTTCACCGCCCTGCCCATCGCACTGTTTATTGCCGTGTGCTTTGGCTATTACTACACCGCGCTGAAACTCAGCGACCGGCTGATCAATACCCTGTACCTGCTGATGTTCTGGCTGGTGATCGAAGCCACCTTCGTGCGCGGCCTGGGTGTTGCCGCAAGGCGCCTGGCCTACGCCCGGGCCCTGGCCAAACGCCAGGCAGCCAAGGAGGCCGGTGACGGCGAAGCAGTGATCGAAGAGCCGACCCTGGACATCGAGCAGGTCAACGAGCAGTCCATGCGCCTGATCCGCCTGGCCCTGCTCGGCGGCTTTATCGCGGCGTTGTATTGGGTGTGGTCGGACCTGATCTCGGTATTTTCCTACCTGGACAACGTCACCCTGTACGAATACACCAGCGGCACAGGTACGAATATCAGCATGGTGCCCATCAGCATCGGCGACCTGCTGGGTGCGTCGATCATCATCGGTATCACCTTCGCCCTGGCGCGCAACCTGCCCGGCCTGCTCGAAGTCCTGGTGCTGTCCAAGCTCGACCTGGCCCAAGGCAGCGCCTACGCCACCACCACCTTGCTGTCCTACATCATTGCCGGCGTGGGCTTTGTCACCACCCTTTCCACACTCGGTGTGAGCTGGGACAAGCTGCAATGGCTGGTGGCCGCGCTGTCGGTGGGCCTGGGTTTCGGCATGCAGGAGATCTTCGCCAACTTCATCTCCGGCATCATGATTTTGTTCGAACGCCCGGTGCGCATTGGCGACACCATTACCATCGGCAACCTGTCGGGTACGGTAAGCAAGATCCGCATTCGTGCCACCACCATCACCGACTTCGACAACAAGGACATCATCGTCCCCAACAAGACCTTCATCACCGGGCAACTGATCAACTGGTCGCTGACCGACACCATCACCCGTGTCACCCTGAAACTGGGCGTGGACTATGGCTCCGACCTGGACCTGGTGAAGGAATTGCTACTCAAGGCGGCGCGAGAAAACCCACGGGTACTCAAAGAGCCGGAACCTCACGTGTACTTCCTCAACTTCGGCGAAAGCACCCTCGACCACGAACTGCGCATGCATGTTCGCGACCTGGGCGACCGCAACCCGGTGTTGGACGAGGTCAACCGCTACATCAATCGTGAGTTCAAGAAACAGCACATCAACATCTCGTTCCGGCAGATGGAAATCTACCTGAAGAATCTTCACGGCCAGGAATACAAATTGGTGCCGGCCGAAGACGAGCGCAAGACCATCGCCGAGCCCCCCGACAACCCCGACGCCCCCGAGCCTCCTGCAGGCAAAGTCGTGGATGCGCCGGAGCCGCCACCCAGCAAACTCGACTAAACGCCCTATCCCCAGCAGAATGTTCGGACATTCTGCTGGAGATGGCCGGTGAAAGCCCTCGACGAACTGACCTTCGACAACCGCTTCGCACGCCTGGGCGACGCATTCTCGACCCACGTACTGCCCGAGCCCCTCGACGAGCCGCGCCTGGTGGTCGCGAGCAAGGCCGCCATGGCCCTGCTTGACCTCGACCCGGCCGTGGCCGAAACCCCGGTATTTGCCGAGCTGTTCGGCGGCCACAAGCTGTGGGCCGAGGCAGAACCACGGGCGATGGTGTATTCCGGGCATCAATTCGGCGGCTACACCCCGCAGTTGGGCGATGGCCGCGGGTTATTGCTGGGCGAGGTCTATAACGAGGCCGGCGAGCATTGGGATTTACACCTCAAGGGCGCCGGGATGACGCCTTACTCGCGCATGGGCGACGGGCGTGCCGTGTTGCGCTCTTCGATTCGTGAATTCCTCGCCTCCGAGGCCCTGCATGCGCTAGGCATCCCCACCAGCCGCGCCCTGTGCGTGATCGGCTCCAGCACGCCGGTATGGCGGGAGAAACAGGAACGCGGGGCGATGGTTTTACGCCTGGCCCACAGCCATATTCGCTTCGGGCACTTCGAATATTTCTATTACACCAAGAAGCCTGAGCAACAGGCCGAACTGGCCGAGCACGTGCTGAACCTGCACTACCCCGAATGCCGCGAGCAACCCGAGCCTTACCTGGCGATGTTCCGCGAGATCGTCGAGCGCAACGCCGAAATGATCGCCAAATGGCAGGCTTATGGTTTTTGCCACGGCGTGATGAACACCGACAACATGTCGATCCTGGGCATTACCTTCGACTTCGGGCCCTTCGCGTTTCTCGACGATTTTGACGCGCACTTCATCTGCAACCATTCCGATCATGAAGGGCGCTACTCCTTCAGCAACCAGGTGCCGATCGGGCAGTGGAACCTCAGCGCCTTGGCCCAGGCGCTTACACCGTTCATCAGCGTTGAGGCACTGAAAGAAGCCCTCGGCCTGTACCTGCCGCTGTATCAAGCGCACTACCTGGACCTGATGCGCCGCCGGCTGGGGCTGACCACCGCCGAAGAAGACGACCAGACGCTGGTGGAGGGTTTGCTCAAGCTGATGCAGAACAGCGGTGTGGACTACACGCTGTTCTTGCGCCGCCTGGGCGACGAATCGGCGACGTTAGCCGTGGCGCGGTTGCGTGATGACTTTGTCGACATGGCCGGGTTTGATGCCTGGGCCGAGCGGTACAAGGCCCGTGTTGCACGGGATGGGGATGACACCCAGGAACAGCGCCGTGAGCGCATGCACGCGGTCAACCCGCTGTACATCCTGCGCAACTACCTGGCCCAAAACGCCATCACCGCCGCCGAATCAGGCGACTACAGCGAAGTGCGGCGGCTGCATGACGTGCTGACCAGGCCGTTTGAGGAACAAGCGGGCATGGAGCAGTACGCGCAACGGCCGCCGAATTGGGGCAAGCATTTGGAGATTAGTTGTTCGTCGTAAGTCCTGAAACCCATAGCCGCCCCCAAGGAGCCTCCGATGTCCGAACCTCTTGTAATCCCCTGCCCTCATTGCAACGGCCTCAACCGTATCCCCGGCGAACGCCTGGGTGACGCGCCCAAGTGCGGGCGCTGCAAGCAGTCGGTGTTGCTGAACAAACCCTTTGATTTGAAACAGGGTGACTATGCCAGCCAGATCAAGGGCGACCTGCCGCTTTTGGTCGATGTGTGGGCCGACTGGTGTGGGCCGTGCAAGTCGTTTGCGCCGGTATTCGAACAGGCAGCCGGGCAGTTGGAAGGCAAGTGCCGGCTGGCGAAGCTGGACAGCGAGGCTAACCAGCAGCTGTCGGCGCAGTTGGGGATTCGCTCGATTCCCAGTTTGATTCTGTTCAAGAACGGCCGCGAAGTAGCGCGCCAGAGCGGGGCATTCCCGTTGCCGCAGTTGATGAGTTGGTTGAGCAGCCAGGGGGTGTAAACATTCCCCTCAATCAACTCGGTCAATGTGGGAGCTGGCTTGCCTGCGATGCAGGCGACTCGGTCGGTCTGATACACCGAGGTGATGCCATCGCAGGCAAGCCAGCTCCCACATTAGATGCATTTCATGCTTTAGGTCAGCGGGGCTTCGCGGTCCATCATCTGGCTGACCAGCATGACGCCCAGTTCGCTTAACTGGTGGATGGCCAGCGCTACGTCGCGGTGTTCGCCGGTGAGGTCGTTGGACAGGTTGAGCAGCAAGGTGCGCACCGAGGAGAAGGTTTCGTAGCTGTTGAGCACGAGGGTTTCGGTGGGGAGGTTGGGTGTAACGGTGAATAAATTCATATTTTCGTTCTCTGCCAGGGCCATCGCCTTCTTGCTACTAAACAAGGGGCGGCAGCTGTACGCAGGTTAGTAGACCGGTAGAACGAAAGCAAAACCCGGCGCACCCTAAGGCGCCCTGCGCACAGCCACCATAAGATAGGCAAAAAACGCCATGCTTTGGAGCGATGCACATGCTTTCGTCTGAGTGGGCTACTAAACCCGATCACTGAACATTCAGCGACCGGCAAACCTTAGAGACGCCCATCCAGACGCACAAGCCGGCGGATTCTGGCGTAGCTGTAGGCAAGGTTACAAGGCACAAGCCCAATTACCAGAGGAGTCCTACAGACTCTGTGAGACAAATCCAACTCACCTGTCGAAATGCAATCAAAACTGTGGGAGCTGGCTTGCCTGCGATTCAGTCAACTCGGTGATTCAGGCGCACCGAGTCGATACCTTCGCAGGCAAGCCAGCTCCCACAGTGTTCGGTGTTGCCTGTTGGGTCAGGCGTTTTCCAGCAAGTTATGCAACTCCACAAACTGCTGCGTCAGCTTATGCCGTGGGTCCAGGTGGATCAGCGGCTTGCTCTCCTGGTGCGACTCGCGCATACGCACGGAGCTGGCCAGGTACACCGGCAGTACCGGCAGCCCTTCGGCAATCAACTCATCGAAATCTGTTGCGGCAGGCTCGCCCGTGCCTGGAATTGGTTGACCACGATGCCTTCCACTTCCAGGCCTTCGTTATGGTCGTCCTTCAATTCTTCGATCTCAGCCAGCAGGCCATACAGGGCCTGGCGGGAAAAGCTGTCGCAATCGAAGGGGATCAGTACGCGATCGGCGGCAATCAGCGCCGAAACCGCGTAAAAATTCAGCGCTGGAGGCGTATCCAGGTAGATTCGGTCGTAATCTTCGCTCAGTTCATCCAGCAGCTTTCGCAACTTGTTGATCTTGTGCTTGGCCTCAAGCTTGGGCTGCAGGTCGGCCAGTTCCGGGGTGGCGGTGATCACATGCAGGTTATCGAAGGGGGTTTCGTAGATATCTACCCTGTTTTTCTTCGAAAACGGCCCCGTCGACAACGTTTGCTTGAAAAAATCCGCGATTCCCATGGGGATGTCGTCGCCCGTCAGCCCGGTGAGGTACTGGGTTGAGTTGGCCTGTGCATCGAGGTCCACCAACAGGGTTCGATAACCTTCGCTGGCGCTGACCGCCGCCAGGTTGCAGGCGATGCTGGACTTGCCCACACCGCCTTTTTGATTGAACACCACGCGCCGCATGGAAAAACCTCCGTGTATCAATGAATCCTCCGAGTGTAGAGCGCAAAAGCGCCGGTTAGCTACCTCGTTCATCCTTACGCGCTGCCTGGCTCACAAATGAATGGAAACCGCGCAACGATCGAGTCCGGCCTTCGCTCGCCGATAATCTGTAAATTCTTCCAACTTATTTGTGATCAATAGTGAACAAACTTTCACCACTATTTGCTAGAACCCCACGGCACCGGGATAATGCGCGCCATACGGCCATTGCTCCCTGTCCCGGAATCCGGGGCCATTGGCCGCACATGGAAGCCCGCAGGGGCGGGATAACTTCTCAGTGATCAACTTCAACATCGCCCAATGGCGCGCCTGGGCTCCTGGCCTTGCGAGTGCGGACGACTGGTACGCCTGGTGCCGGGACCCGGTGTTGCCGCCTGTCAGCGAAGCGTCCCCCGATGTGTCATTTTTGCCAGCCATGCAGCGCCGCCGTCTGAGCCGGCTGGCGCGCATGGCGTTCAGCGTCGGCTGGCCGCTGGCCGAGGGCCTTGAAGACCTGCCACTGGTGTTTATTTCCCGCCACGGCGAAACCCCGCGCACCTTGGACATCCTCAGCGACCTGGCCAACGAGCAGCCGCTGTCGCCGACTCAGTTCAGCCTTTCGGTGCATAACGCGGTGATTGGCCTGTGGTCGATCCTGCGCAATGAAACCAGCGAGATGACCGCCCTCGCCGCCGCTGGCGATGGCCTCGAACATGGCCTGCTCGAAGCCGCCGCTCTGCTCAACGAAGGCGCCGCCGCCGTATTGCTGGTGATCACCGAAGAACAACCGCCCCACGCCTACGCCAGCTGGATTACGGATGTGCCCTTCCCCTATGCCCTCGGCCTGTTGCTCACGCCGGGCGACGAGTGGCAACTGGAACTCACCACCGGCACTGTCCAACTCACTCAAACCCAGTGGCCCCACGCCCTGAACCTGCTGCGCACCCTGCTGACCGAACAGGGCGCCTGCCAACATGCCTGGAAGAACCGAGTATGGAACTGGCAACGCAAGCCCTGACACACAAGCCACGGCAGGCCTATTATTGGCGCCTGTTCGCCACGGCCCTCAGCTTTTGCCTGTTCGGCATCGGCGGGCTGTGCCTGCGTTTGCTGGTGTTTCCGCTGCTCAGTTGCCTGCCGGGCGACGCCAGCCAGCACCAACGGCGCGCACGCCACACCATCAGTTGCCTGTTCTGGTTTTTCATTCGCCTGATGAAGGGCCTGGGCATTCTCACCTACAGCGTCGAGGGTGCCGAAAAGCTTGGCCGCCCTGGCCAGATGATCGTCGCCAACCACCCGTCGCTGATCGACGTGGTGTTCCTGATCGGCCTGATGCGCCAGACCAACTGCGTGGTCAAGCAGAGCCTGTTCCAGAACCCGTTCACCCGCAGCCCGGTGCGCGATGCCGGCTATATCAGCAACGACGGCAGTGCCGACATGCTCGATGCCGCAGCCGACGCCCTGCGCGCCGGCCAGACGCTGATCATCTTTCCCGAAGGCACCCGCACCACGCCGGGCGCGGCGCCGGCCTTTCATCGCGGCGGTGCGGCCATTGCGCTGCGCGGTGCGACAATCATCACGCCAGTGGTGATCAAGGTCAGCCCCACCACCCTGACCAAGGCCGAACCCTGGTATCGCATTCCCCACCGTCGATTTCACTTCAGTTTGCGCGTGGGCGCCGATATAGAGCCACAAGCGTTTGCCGCAGTCGGGCCCGCGCCCCAGGCTTCACGCAAGCTCAACGATCACCTGCATCACTATTTCATTAAGGAGCTCGCCGAAGATGAGCGACCAACACCGCCTTGAGCACGACATAAAGACGCTGATCATCGAGGCCCTGGGCCTGGAAGACATCAGCCCCGACGACATTGGCAGCGACCAGACCCTGTTTGGCGAAGGCCTGGGCCTGGATTCGGTCGATGCGCTGGAATTGGGCCTGGCGATCCAGAAAACCTACGGCATCAAAATCGATGCCGACGCCAAGGACACCCGCAATCACTTCACCAACGTGGCCAGCCTTGCGGCATTCGTCACGGCCCGACAGGCAGCTTGAGACCGTACCATGCAAACTCGTGACGATATCTTCAACACCCTGCGCGACGCCTTGGTGGAACTGTTTGAACTGCCCCCGGAACGCGTCACCCTCGACGCCAATCTGTACCAGGACCTGGAAATCGACAGCATCGACGCCGTGGACCTGATCGACCACATCAAGCGCCAGACCGGCAAGAAAATCGCCGCCGAAGAGTTCAAGGCGGTACGCACGGTGAACGACGTGGTAGAGGCGGTGTACCGTCTGGTCCAGCCCGCCGCATGAGCCGGCTGATCGGCCTTGGCCTGTTATTGGCGGGGCTGCTGTACCCCTTCGCGGTGTATTACGGCACCGAGCACTTTGCACCTTGGCAGTTCGGCTTGCTGCTGGGCAGCCTGTGGCTGTTGCGCGCGCTCACCGCTGCGCGGCGCCCGGGCAGCCGTTGGATGGCGGTGGTGGTGATCGTGTTTTGCCTGGCACTGGCATGGTTCGATAACGCCCAGTGGCTGCGTTGGTACCCGAGCCTGGTCAGCGGGTTCATGCTGGCGCTGTTCGGCCTGAGCCTGAAGTACGGCCCGCCGATAGTCGAGCGCCTGGCACGCATGACCGACCCGTACCTGCCGCCCCACGCGGTGGTGTATACCCGCCGGGTCACCCTGGTGTGGAGTGTGTTTTTTCTCTGTAATGGCCTGCTCGCCGCCGCGCTCACCCTGTGGGCGCCGCTGAGCTGGTGGACGTTGTACAACGGCCTGATCGCCTACGGGTTGATGGGCTTGTTGTTTGCCGTGGAATGGCTGGTACGACAAAGGGTTCGAGGCCGCGTATGAAAGGGTTGAAACTTGAGCACTTGCTGCTTGAGCCACTGCAAGATCGCGGGGTGACCACCGAGCCCCTCATGAATCACGCGCAGCTGTGCGAGCACTCCCTGAGCCTCGCCGCAGGCCTCAAGGCCCGGGGTATCCGGCGCCTGGCCGTGCACCTGGA
This sequence comes from Pseudomonas sp. MF6751, assembly GCF_016613265.1. Taxonomy (NCBI): domain Bacteria; kingdom Pseudomonadati; phylum Pseudomonadota; class Gammaproteobacteria; order Pseudomonadales; family Pseudomonadaceae; genus Pseudomonas; species Pseudomonas sp. MF6751. The sequence goes on along the minus strand of NZ_JAENSV010000009.1, from coordinate 58,492 downwards.
AGACGCCGGCCTGCTGGCGATTGCACTGCTGGGCGCCTGGCGCGCCGGTGCGAGCGTGCTGCTGCCCGCCGACCTGCAACCCCAGACGCGCCAACGCTGGGCCACTGCCGTGGACGCCTGGCTGGTCGATGCCAGCGACCTGGACGCGTTGTATCAAACGCCCTTGAGCGCCGCCGCCCTCAACCTGGACAACTGCCAACTGAGCCTGTGCACCTCCGGCTCCAGCGGCGAGCCCAAGCGCATCGACAAGTCCCTGCGCCAGCTGGCCAATGAGGTGGAGGCGCTGGAAGCCCTGTGGGGCAAAGACCTCAAGGACGCCTGCATCATCGGCAGTGTCGCCACCCAGCATATCTACGGCTTGTTGTTTCGCGTGCTGTGGCCGCTGTGTGCCGGCCGCACCTTTGTGCGCAAGCAACTGGCGTTCCCCGAAGACATGCAGCGCGCCAGCCGTGAGCACCCGCAATTCGCCTGGGTGGCCAGCCCGGCGCTGCTCAAACGCATGGGCGACAACCTCGACTGGCCGGCACTGAGCCAGGTTGCACGGGTATTTTCCTCCGGTGGCGCGTTGCCGGTTGATGCGGCCGGGAGCCTCTACGACCGCTTGCAGCAATGGCCGACAGAAATCCTCGGCAGTTCGGAAACCGGTGGCATCGCCTGGCGCCAGGGCGCGCAACCCTGGCAGCCGTTTGCCGATGTGCAACTGAGCCAGGATGCCGACGGTGCTTTACGCATCGCATCAAAGTACTTGCCCGAAGGGCATGTCGAACAGACCGCCGACGCCGTTCGTCTGCATGCCGATGGGCGCTTCGAACTGCTGGGCCGCCTGGACCGTATCGTCAAGCTGGAAGAAAAACGCATCTCCCTGCCGATGTTGGAACAAGCGCTGATCGCCCATGAATGGGTGGCCGACACCCGCCTGGGCGTGGTGCAGGAAAACCGTGCGTCCCTGGGTGCCGTGGTGGTGCTCACCGACGCGGGGCTGCATGCCCTGCGCAACCAGGGCCGCCGCACGCTCACCCAGACCCTGCGCCAGCACCTGAGCCAACATTGCGAAGCCCTGGCCTTGCCACGCCGCTGGCGCTTGTTGCGCCAACTGCCGCTGAACAGCCAGGGCAAATTGCCCCAGGCCGATATCGAAGCCTTGTTGCTGGCGCCTCGCCCCAAGGGGCCTGAGGTGTTGGCACAAGTCGAAACCGAAGGTGAATGGACCTTGCAACTGAGCATCCCACCGGACCTGGCCTATTTCAGCGGGCACTTCCCGGTCACCCCGGTATTGCCGGGGGTGGTGCAGGTGGAATGGGCGTTCAACCTGGGCCAACAATTGCTCGACCTGCCAACCCGGTTCGCCGGCATGGAAGTGCTCAAGTTCCAGCAACTGGTGCGCCCGGGCGATCACATCGAACTGCACCTGCGCTTTGATCGGGAGCGTAGCAAGCTGTACTTCGCCTATCGCAATGGGGTTGCGGCGTGCTCAAGCGGGCGGATAGTGCTGGAGGCCGCGCATGCATGACCTGTTCTCGTGGCGAGGGAGCTTGCTCCCGCTGGAGTGCGAAGCGCTCCCAACCCAGGCATCACCCACTCCCAGGATGATCTCGGTCGCCTCCATTGGGGCTGCTTCGCAGCCCAGCGGGAGCAAGCTCCCTCGCCACGGGGTTTGCGCAGGCTTTGAATATGCATAACCCCTGCGCGTTGATCCCGGTGTACAACCACGAAGCCGCCGTGCCGGCCGTGGTCCACAGTGTGCTGAAGAGCGGCCTGCCCTGCCTCTTGGTGGACGATGGCAGCAGCGCCGCGTGCGCAGCCGTGCTGGCGCAGTTGGCGACGCTGGACAATGTCACCCTGCTGACCCTGCCCAGCAACCAGGGCAAGGGCGCCGCCGTGATGGCCGGTTTTCGCGAAGCAGCGCGCCTGGGCTATACCCACGCCCTGCAAGTGGACGCCGATGGCCAGCACGACCTGCGCGAAGTCCAGACCTTTATCCACACCTCACGCCAGCACCCCGAGGCCGTCATCTGCGGCTACCCCGAATACGACGACAGCGTGCCCAAGGGTCGCCTGTACGCACGTTACCTGACCCACGTGTGGGTATGGATCAACACCCTGTCGCTTGAGATTCGCGACTCGATGTGCGGCTTTCGCGTGTACCCGCTGGCTCCGACGCTGGCGCTGATGGACTCGGCCTACATCGGCACGCACATGGATTTCGACTCGGACATCCTGGTGCGCCTGGCCTGGCGCAACCAGCCGATGCGCTGGCTGCCCACCCAGGTGCACTACCCCGCCGACGGCCTGTCGCACTTTCGTTTGTTGCGCGACAACCTGCGCATCAGCGCCATGCACACGCGGTTGTTCTTCGGCATGCTCGTGCGTGCGCCGATGATCCTGTGGCGACGGTGGCAAGCATGAACGACAGCACCAAGCATTGGGCCGACCGCGAGGAACGCGGCAGCTTCTGGCTGATGAAATTCACCGCGGTCGCGGTCAAAGTCCTCGGCCGTCGCCTATTGAGCCCGTTGCTCTACAGCATCGTCTTTTACTTCTTCCTGTTCGGCCGCACCGCACGCCACAGCGTCTGGCAATACCAGCAGCGGCTGGCGCAATGGAGCGGGCGCAATGACTTGCTGCCGAGCCACCGCACAGTCTTTGCCCAGTTCATGGCCTTCGCCGATTCGCTGCTCGACAAGCTGGACGTGTGGAACGGCAAGCTGCGCCTGGAGCAAATCGAGATCAACGACCCGGCGCAGTTGCGCAGTCAACTGCGTGGCGAGCGCGGGCAGATGTTGGTGGGTGCGCACCTGGGTAACCTGGAAGTGTGCCGCGCCCTCGCGGAGATTGGTGAGCAGGTCACCATGAATGTGCTGGTGCACACCAAGCACGCCGAGCGTTTCAACCGTCTGCTGGGCGAGGCCGGCGCGACCCATTTGCGCCTGATCCAGGTCAGCGAACTGGACCCGGCCACCATGCTGCTACTCAGCCAGCGCCTGGACGATGGCGAGTGGCTGGCGATTGCCGGCGACCGCATCCCGCTGCACGGCGGGCGCACGGTACGCGTGGACTTCCTCGGACACACGGCGGCATTTCCCCAAGGCCCATGGCTGCTGGCGGGCTTGCTCAAGTGCCCGGTCAATCTGCTGATGTGTCTCAAGCACCAGAGTCGCTATCGCCTGACTATCGAGCCCTTTGCCGACTTGATCGAATGGAAGCGCAGCACTCGTGAGCAAGTCATTGCCGAATGGACCACCCGCTACGCCGCACGCCTGGGCCAGTTCTGCCTGCAAGCGCCCCAACAATGGTTCAACTTTTACCCTTTCTGGAAGACCGATGACGACGCCTCTTGAGCCCATCACCTTTGGTGAACGCCCCCTGCGCATCGAAGACGTGCTGGCCCTGGCCAACCGCCAGGTGCCCACTCGCCTGCAGGACGATGCCGCGTACCGCCAACGCATCGCCAAGGGCGCGCAGTTCCTCGACTCGCTGCTGGACAAGGAAGGCGTGATCTACGGCGTGACCACCGGCTACGGCGACTCCTGCGTAGTGGCTGTGCCGCTGGAGCACGTCGAAGCCTTGCCGCGTCATCTGTACACCTTTCACGGCTGCGGCCTGGGCAAGTTGCTTGATGCCCAGGCCACCCGCGCCGTACTGGCGGCGCGTTTGCAGTCGCTGTGCCATGGCGTGTCCGGGGTGCGTGTGGAACTGCTGGAACGCCTGCATGCCTTCCTCGAAAACGATGTGCTGCCACTGATCCCGGAAGAAGGCTCGGTGGGCGCCAGTGGTGATCTGACGCCGCTGTCCTATGTGGCTGCGACCTTATCCGGCGAACGTGAAGTGCTGTTCCGTGGCGAACGCCGCCCGGCGGCCGACGTACACCGCGAGCTGGGCTGGGAGCCGCTGGTACTGCGGCCCAAGGAAGCCCTGGCACTGATGAACGGCACCGCAGTGATGACTGGCCTGGCCTGCCTGGCCTTTGCCCGCGCCGACTACCTGTTGCAACTGGCCACGCGCATCACCGCGCTCAACGTGGTGGCGCTGCAAGGCAACCCGGAACACTTCGACGAGCGCCTGTTCGCCGCCAAGCCGCACCCTGGGCAGATGCAAGTCGCCGCGTGGCTGCGCAAGGACCTGGCCATCGACGCGCCCACCGCCCCCCTGCATCGCCTGCAAGACCGTTATTCGTTGCGCTGCGCGCCCCACGTGCTCGGCGTATTGGCCGACAGCCTGAACTGGCTGCGCTCGTTCATCGAGATCGAACTGAACAGCGCCAACGACAACCCGATCATCGACGCCGAAGAAGAACGTGTGCTGCATGGCGGGCACTTCTACGGCGGGCATATCGCCTTCGCCATGGACAGCCTCAAGACCCTGGTCGCCAACGTTGCCGATCTGCTCGACCGCCAGCTCGCACTGTTGGTGGACGTGCGTTACAACCATGGCCTGCCGAGCAACCTCTCAGGCGCCCCGGCTGACCGCGCGATGATCAACCACGGCTTCAAGGCCGTGCAGATCGGCACCAGCGCCTGGACCGCCGAAGCGCTGAAAAACACCATGCCGGCCAGCGTGTTCTCGCGCTCCACCGAGTGCCATAACCAGGACAAGGTGAGCATGGGCACCATCGCTGCCCGCGATGCAATCCGCGTGCTGGAGTTGACCGAACAGGTCGCCGCCGCGACCCTGCTCGCCGCCAACCAGGGCGTGTGGCTGCGCGCCCAGGCCGAGGATGCCCGCCCACTGCCACCAGCACTGGCCGCGATGCACGCGGAACTGGCCCAGGACTTTGCGCCGGTCATCGAAGACCGCGCCCTGGAAGGCGAACTGCGCCTGTGCCTGCAACGTATCGCCGCGCAACACTGGAGGCTGCATGCGTAGCCCCGGCGTGTTGCACAGCGACACTGAAATCCTTGTGCCTTTTTTCGACATCGACACCATGAACGTGGTGTGGCACGGGCATTACGTGAAGTACCTGGAAGTAGCGCGCTGTGCGTTGCTGGACAAGATCGGCCATAACTACACGGCGATGCTCGAAGCCGGTTACGCCTGGCCAGTGATCGACATGCAGCTACGCTATGTGCGCGGCGCGACCTTCGGCCAGACCATCAATGTGCGCGCCAGCCTGGTGGAATGGGAGAACCGTTTGAAGGTGAACTACCTGATTACCGACCTGGCCAGCGGCGAGCGCTTGACCCGCGCCAGCACCGTGCAAGTGGCGGTGGAAATCGCCAGCCGCGAGATGCAGCTGGCCTCGCCCAAAGTCTTCACCGACGCCGTAGAGAGAGCCTTGAAATGAGATCCCCTGTGGGAGCGGGCTTGCCCGCGATGGACGTTAACGATAACGCAGGTCGCCTGACGCTGCGCAGCGCCCTCAGGTTCTTCGCGGGCAAGCCCGCTCCCACATTGATCGCGTTGTTGCTGAGCTTCAGCGCCCATGCCTTCGACCTGCAGCAGTTGAGCGATCAGCTTGCCAAACCCTCCGTGATCCACGGCAACTTCACCCAGGAAAAACACCTGCGTGCCCTGCCCCAGCCATTGGTGAGCAAAGGCACCTTCGTGCTCGCCAAGGATCACGGCCTGCTGTGGCTGTTGAAAACCCCTCTGCAACAGGACTACCGCATCACCTCCCAAGGCATTGCCCGCCGCGATGCCAATGGCTGGCAACTACTGCCAAACAAGAGTGCCGGCGCCGAACAGAATCGTTTGTTCCTGGCGGTACTGCAGGGCGACAGCAGTGGCCTGCAGCGCGACTTCGACCTGCAACTGCAAGGCGAGGCCCAACAGTGGAAGCTCACGCTGACCCCGCGTTCGCTGCTGCTCAAGCAAGTGTTCACCCAGATCAATATCGACGGCGGCGCGCTGGTGCACACCATTGAACTGCTGGAAACCCAAGGCGACAGCACGCTGTTGCGCATGCAGGACAGTACCGCCGAGCAGCCGTTGAGCAATGCGGAGCAACACGACTTTGCCCAGTGAGCGCCTGCTGCCGCGCCTGTTCCTGACCTTGCTGGTGGCCGTGCTGGCCCTGGCAGGCTGGCAGTGGCGTAATGGCGCGCCGTTGTCGGCCAACCTGATGGAACTGGTGCCCGGCAGCACGCCGGACGCCTTGGAACTGCAAGCCGAACAGCGCATGCAAGAGCCGCTCAACCGCGAAATGCTGGTACTGGTGGGGCATGCCGACCGCCAGCAAGCGGTGGCCGTGGCGCAGCAACTGGGTGAGCGCTGGCAGGCCAGCGGCCTGTTTGAAAAGGTGCAGTGGAACCTGCAAGCCGACTTGCCAGCATTGCGCGAGCAACTGCTGCGTGGGCGTCTGTCGATGCTGTCGGCCAAGGACCGCGAGCAACTGATCCAACAGCCTGACACGTTCATCCAGCAACGTGTGCAATCGCTGTTCGACCCCTTCACCGGCTTCAGCCTGGTGCCAAGCCAGGACGATTGGCTCGGCCTGACCGGGCGTATCCAGAACAGCCAGCCGCAACAGGGCGCGGTGCAAATGGACATCGGCAGCGGCGCCTTGATCGCCGATGCCGACGGCAAAAGCTGGGTGCTGCTGCGGGCCCGCACTACCGGCAACGCCTTCGACATGAAGTTGCCGCTGCAAGTGGCGGACTTGCTGAAGGCCAGCCGCGAGCAAGCCAGCGCACACGGCGCGCAACTGCTCGCCGCCAGCGGTTTGCTCTATGCGGCCAACGGGCAACAGCAGGCCACTCGGGAAATGACCTGGGTCGGCGGCGGCGCCACCCTGGGCATCCTGCTATTGCTGCTGCTGGCGTTCCGACGCTGGCGGGTGTTGCTGGCGTTCGTGCCGGTACTGGTGGGCATGCTGTTTGGCGCGGTGGCATGTGTGGCGCTGTTTGGGCATATGCATGTGATGACCCTGGTGCTGGGTTCCAGCCTGATCGGCGTGGCAGTGGATTACCCGCTGCATTACCTGTCCAAAAGCTGGAGCCTGCAGCCGTGGCGCAGTTGGCCGGCGTTGCGCCTGACCCTGCCAGGGCTGAGCCTGAGCCTGGCCACCAGCGCGATTGGCTACCTGGCGTTGGCCTGGACGCCGTTCCCGGCGCTGACCCAGATTGCGGTGTTTTCGGCTGCCGGTTTGGTCGGTGCCTATTTGTGTGCCGTGTGCCTGTTGCCCGCGCTGCTCAAGGGCGTGGAACTGCGCCCGGCGCAATGGCCGCTGCGTGTCGCCCAAAGCCTATGGCAACTGCGCACGGCCCTGCTCAAACGCGTACCCAGTTCGGTACTGCTGGTGTGGGTGCTGCTGTTCTGCGCTGCGGGCCTGTGGCAACTGAACACTAAAAATGATATCCGCCAATGGATCGGTGCGCCGCCGCAGTTGCTGCACGAAGCCCAGGCCGTGGCGCGCATCACCGGGTTCCAGCCCACCAGCCAGTTTTTCCTGGTGCGAGCAGACAATCAGCAGCAGTTGCTGGAGCGCCAGGCCGCCCTGGGCAAACGCTTGGATCAGTTGGTGCAGATGGACAAGCTCCAGGGCTACCTGGCGCTCAATCAACTGGTCAACCTCCCCGGCGAGCAACAACAGCTGCGCGAGGCGCTGAACAACCTGGCGCCACACTGGCAACCGCTACTGGACCTCGGCGTGCCCCTCAGCGCCCTGCAAGCCGAAGTGGCGCAGTTGCAGGCCCTGCCTACCGCAGACATCGACGCCGCACTGCAAGGCCCGCTGGCCGAACCCTGGCGTACGCTGTGGCTGGGCCCGGTAGAGGGCGGCGTGGCGGCCATGGTCAGCCTGCAAGGCTTGAATAACCCGGCGTTGCTGCGGGTACAGGCCCTGGACTTGCCCGGCGTGCAGTTGGTGGACCGCTTGGGTGACTTGAACCGGGTGTTTGCCGACACGCAGATCAGCGCTGCCGAATTGAAGTTGCTGTCTTGCGTGCTGATCGTGCTATTGCTGATTGCGCCCTTCGGCTTTGGCGGCGCCTTGCGTATCGTCGCCCTGCCGCTGCTGGCGGCGTTGTGCAGCCTGGCCAGCCTCGGTTGGCTGGGCCAGCCGCTGACTTTGTTCAGCCTGTTTGGCCTGCTGCTGGTCACGGCCATCAGCGTCGACTATGCGATTTTGATGCGCGAGCAGATCGGCGGCCCTGCCGTCAGCCTGTTGGGAACACTGCTGGCGGCGCTGACGACTTGGTTGTCGTTCGGCCTGCTGGCGGTCTCCAGTACACCGGCCGTGAGCAATTTCGGCTTGTCTGTCAGCCTGGGCCTGGCGTTCAGCTTTATGCTGGCACCCTGGGCCGGTCGGCAGAAACACGCCTTATGAATGTGATTAGCGCCCATGCGGCAAGGAGCCCTCGTGCCCACAGTTGAAATGGAACGTCGCCAGGTGGTGGTGATCGGTGCCGGGCCTTCCGGTGCTATCGCGGCCGCGCTGTTAAAGCGCAAAGGGCATGATGTATTGATCATCGAGCGCGAGCATTTCCCGCGTTTCTCGATTGGCGAAAGCCTGCTGTCGCACTGCATCGACTTTATCGAAGAAGCCGGCATGCTCGACGCTGTGCAAGCTGCAGGCTTCCAGGTAAAAACCGGCGCCGCATTCGCTTGGGGCGAGCGCTACAGTGCCTTTGATTTCAGCGACACCTTCAGCAACGGCAAGCCCACCACCTTCCAGGTGCAGCGCGGCGAGTTCGACAAATTGCTGGCCGACCAGGCGGCTTTGCAAGGCGTGGAAATCCGCTACGGCCAAACCATTGTCGGCGTGGATTTTTCTGCCGAGAGCCGGTATTTGCATGTGCGCCGCCAGAATGGCAGCGAGTACCACCTCAAGGCCAGGTTCGTGCTCGATGCCAGCGGCTATGGCCGTGTGTTGCCACGCCTGCTGGACCTGGAAGCACCGTCGAATTTCCCGCTGCGCCAGGCCGTATTCACCCACGTCGAAGACCGTATCGAACACCCAGGCTTTGACCGCAGCAAAATCCTGGTGACCACTCACCCGACCAAGCGCGACATCTGGTTCTGGACCATCCCGTTCAGTAACGGCCGTTGCTCGGTGGGCGTGGTCGCAGCCAAAGAGCATTTCGAGGGCGCCGACAGCGACCTCGACGCCTGCCTGCGCGGCTTTATCGAGCAAACCCCAAGCCTGTCCGGCGTGCTGCAAAATGCCGTCTGGGACACCCCGGCGCGCACCATCGGCGGCTACTCGGCCAACGTCAAAACCCTGCACGGCCCAGGCTTTGCGCTGCTGGGTAATGCGGCGGAATTCCTCGACCCGGTGTTCTCTTCCGGCGTGACCATTGCCATGCGTTCGGCCAGCATGGCCGCAGGAGTGCTGCACCGCCAATTGAGCGGCGAAACAGTGGACTGGCAAACCCAGTTTGCCGAACCGCTCAAGCGCGGTGTCGATACCTTCCGCTGCTACGTCGAAGGCTGGTATGCCGGCACATTCCAGGATGTGATTTTCCACCACGGCAGTTCACCGGAGATTCGCCGCATGATCAGTTCGATCCTTGCCGGTTACGCCTGGGATGAACGCAACCCGTTTGTCAGCGAGCCGAAACGGCGGTTGCGGATGTTGTCGGATATTTGTGCGAGTGAAGCGGTATGAGCAGCCCTGGCGTCGAAAAAAACTACCTGAGTCAAAACTACGTCGAAGAAACCAAGTTCGGCTTCTGGTTCCTGCGCAGCCATACCTGGCAGCATCACGTATTGCGCGTGGCGATCAATGACCTGCGCAGCTTGTTCAGCGAGCCGCTGCCGGTGGCGCCGGTGTTGCTGGATGCCGGTTGCGGCCAGGGCAAATCCTTCCAGTTGCTGCATCAGGTATTCGCGCCTTCGCGCCTGATCGGCCTGGATGCCGACCCTCACAGCCTGGCACTGAGCCGCGAAGAGGCCGCGCGGCTGGGCCTGGACGTCGAGCTGATCGGCAGCGACTGCGCGACCCTCAACCTAGCGGATGCCAGCGTCGATATCCTGTTCTGCCACCAGACCTTCCATCATCTGGTGGAACAACATCGCGCACTCAAGGAGTTCTATCGGGTGCTCAAGCCGGGCGGCTATTTGCTGTTTGCCGAATCCACCGAAGCCTACATCGACACCTGGGTGATTCGCTGGCTGTTCCGCCACCCGATGCATGTGCAAAAGAGCGCCGAAGAGTACCTGGAGATGCTGCGCGAGCAGGGCTTTGAGTTCGCTGCACAGAACATTTCGTACCCTTACTTGTGGTGGAGCCGTTCCAGTGACTTCGGCCTGCTGGAACGCTGGGGTCTGCGCAAGGCACCGCCCGTGGGCCAGCGCGAGGAAACCCTGGTCAACTGCGTGGCCCGTAAACCTGTGGAGAATGCGGCCCCATGATGCGCCTGCTGTTGATAAGTTGCCTGTTGCTGCTCGGCGCCTGTGCCAGCCAGGCGCCGCTGCCGGAAAAAATGCCGGCCCTGGCCTTGCCGATGCAATTGCATGTGCAGCGCCTGGCGGACAGCCAGAGCCAGGACTGGCTGCTGGTGATCCAGCGCGAAGGCCGCGCGATTCGCTGGTCGATGATGGACCCGCTGGGCATTCCCCTGGCCCGGCAAAAACTGCTTGATGGGCAGTGGCAGGCAGACGGCTTGCTGCCACCCAACCCCCAGGCGCGTACGCTATTTGCCGCGCTGCTGTTTGCCCTGACCGCGCCCGGTGACGTACCGGCGCTGTATCCCACTGCCCAGGCCATGGACCTGACGCGCACGCTGCCGGGCCACTGGCAGATCGTCTATCAGTCTTCCGAGGTGTTCAGCGTGAACATGGCCGACCCGCCGTTGAGTTACCGCATCGCCCCGCTGGGTGTGAGCCGATGACCGCCTACCTGAATGCCCTTGGCGTGATCTGCGCCCTTGGCCGTGGCCAGGCGCAAGTCAGCCGCAACCTGTTTGCCGGCGACTGCTCGGGCATGCGTGCCGAAAGCGGCTGGGTGCCGGAACGCGTAGTGCCGGTGGCCGCCGTACACGGTGAACTGGCGAGCCTGCCCCCGGAACTGGCCCAGCAAAGCAGTCGCAATAACCAGTTGCTGCTGGAAGCGGCGCTGCAGATCGAAGATGAGATTCGTCAGGCCATCCAGACCTACGGCCCTGGCCGGGTCGGGGTTGTGCTGGGCACCAGCACCTCGGGCATTGACGAAGCTAGCCGTGGTATTGCCCATTACCTGCAGAACACGCAGTTCCCCGCTGACTACGATTACCAGCAACAGGAACTCAGCGCCCCGGCCAACTTCCTCGCCGAATGGTTGAACGTGAGCGGCCCGGCCTATGTGATTTCCACCGCCTGCACCTCCAGCGCCCGTGCATTGATGAGTGCCCAGCGCCTGTTGGACCTGGGGGTGTGCGATGCGGTGATCTGCGGCGGCGTAGACAGCCTGTGCAAGCTGACGCTGAACGGGTTTACCGCGCTGGAAGCAGTGTCTGCCGAGCGCTGTAATCCGTTCTCGGTGAACCGCAACGGCATCAATATTGGTGAAGCGGCGGTGCTGTTCCTGATGAGCCGTGAGCCGGCCCCTATCGCCTTGCTGGGCAGCGGCGCCAGTTGCGACGCGCACCATATCTCCGCGCCCGAGCCCAGCGGCAAGGGCGCGTTGCTGGCCATGCGCAAGGCCTTAGCCTGCGCGAAGCTTTCGCCCGAGCAGATCGGCTACCTGAACCTGCACGGCACCGCGACCCAACACAACGACGCCATGGAAAGCCTGGCGGTCGCCAGCCTGTTTCCCGGCGGCGTCGCCTGCTCATCGACCAAACCCATGACCGGCCACACCCTCGGCGCTGCCGGGGCCCTGGAAGCCGCGTTCTGCTGGCTGAGCCTGACCCATCGCCTGCTGCCACCCCACGTATGGGACGGCCACCCCGACCCGGCGCTGCCCGCGTTGCAGTGGGTGCGCAGCGGCGACAGCTTGAAAAAAACCTGCCTGATGAGCAACTCGTTTGCCTTCGGCGGTAACAATGTCAGCCTGATAATCGCAGAGGCCCCATGATCGATTGGCCACTTGCTGAACTGCTGCCCCATGCGGGCGACATGATCCTGATCGACCAGGTGCTGTCGTTCGATGAAGAGCAGATCCACACCCGCGTCACCGTCAAGCCCGACGGCCTGTTCAACCGTGCCGACGGCAGCCTGCCGGCCTGGGTCGGTATTGAGCTGATGGCGCAAAGCGTCGCCGCGTATGCCGGTTGTCATGCGCGCCAGCAAGGCAAGGCCGTGGAACTCGGTTTCCTGTTGGGCACACGTAAGTTCGAGTGCAACGTGGAGCACTTCCCGGCCGGTGCCGAGCTGCATATCCACGGCCTGCGCTCCCTGGAAGACGACAACGGCATGGGTGTGTTCGAATGCCACCTCACCGGCGACGGTATCCAGGCCAGCGCGCGCCTGAACGTATTTCGACCGCCCCAGGCGGCCAACTATTTAGATGAATCGAAGGACGAAACGCCATGACTGAATCCGTACTGGTCACCGGCTCCAGCCGTGGTATCGGCCGCGCCATTGCCCTGCGCCTGGCCCAGGCCGGCCATGACATCGTGCTGCATTGCCGCAGCGGTCGTGCCGAAGCCGACACGGTACAGCTCGAGGTTCAAGCCCTGGGGCGCGAGGCACGCGTGCTGCAGTTCGACGTGGCGGATCGCGCTGCGTGCAAAGAGATCCTTGAGGCCGATGTGGAGCAGCATGGCGCCTATTACGGCGTGGTGCTCAATGCCGGCCTGACCCGCGACGGCGCCTTTCCTGCTCTGTCGGAAGACGATTGGGATGTGGTGATGCGCACCAACCTGGATGGTTTCTACAACGTGCTGCACCCGGTGATGATGCCGATGATTCGACGCCGCGCCGCCGGGCGTATCGTGTGCATCACCTCGGTGTCCGGGCTGATCGGCAACCGCGGCCAGGTCAACTACAGCGCGTCCAAAGCCGGCTTGATCGGCGCGGCCAAGGCGCTGGCCATCGAGCTGGGCAAGCGCAAGATCACTGTCAACTGCGTGGCGCCGGGCCTGATCGACACCGCGATGCTGGATGAAAACGTGCCGGTAGAAGAACTGATGAAAATGATCCCGGCCCAACGAATGGGCACGCCGGAAGAAGTCGCCGGCGCCGTGAACTTCCTGATGTCCGCCGAAGCCGGCTACATCACGCGCCAGGTGCTGGCCGTGAACGGGGGCCTGTGCTGATGAAGCGCGTTGTCGTCACCGGCATGGCCGGCGTGACCTCCCTGGGCAGCGACTGGGACACCATCGCCGCCAACTTTCGCGCCAACCGCAGCGGCATTCGGCGCATGGATGAGTGGGACCGTTTCACCGAACTGAACACGCGCCTGGCGGGGCCAATTGATGACTTTGTGGTGCCTGCGCACTGGACCCGCAAGCAACTGCGCAGCATGGGCCGCGTCTCGCGCCTGGCTGTTTGGGCGGCGGAGCAGGCCTTGCAGGACGCCGGCTTGCTCGGTGACGAGTCGATCAAGGACGGACGCATGGGCGTGGCCTGTGGCTCGTCCACCGGCAGCACCGATGAGATCAAGGCGTTCGGCAATATGCTGCTCAACTCGGTGGCCGAGGGGCTCAATGCCAATTCTTATGTGCGCATGATGCCCCACACCACGGCGGCAAATATCAGTATCTTCTTTGGCCTCACGGGCCGGCTGATTCCTACCTCCAGCGCCTGCACCAGCGGCAGCCAGGGCATCGGCTACGCCTATGAGGCAATCAAGTTCGGGCGCCTGCCGTTGATGCTCGCGGGCGGCGCAGAAGAACTGTGCCCCACCGAAGCCATGGTCTTCGATGCGTTGTACGCCACCAGCCTGAAAAACGATGCGCCGCAAACCAGCCCGCGCCCCTACGACAGCGGCCGCGATGGCCTGGTGATCGGTGAAGGTGGCGGAATGTTGGTGCTCGAAGAGTTGGAGCACGCGTTGGCGCGAGGCGCGCATATTCACGCTGAACTGGTTGGCTTCGGCAGCAACGCCGACGGCCAGCACACCACCCGCCCGGAACAGAAAACCATGCGCCGCGCCATGGAGCTGGCCCTGGAAGACGCGGGTCTTGAACCGTCCGCCATCGGCTACGTGAACGGCCACGGCACGGCCACCGACCAGGGCGACATCGCCGAAACCCTGGCCACCAGCAGCCTGTTTGGCAGCCGCATGCCGATCAGTTCGCAGAAGAGTTTCCTCGGCCACACCCTGGGTGCCTGCGGCGCGCTGGAATCGTGGTTCAGCATCGAGATGATGAACCGCGACCAGTACGTGCACACCTTCAACCTGGACGCGGTCGACCCGCAATGCGGCGAGCTGGACTACCTGCAAGGTGGGTTTCGCCAGATGCACAACGACTACGTGATGAACAACAACTTTGCCTTCGGCGGCGTCAACACCTCGTTGATCTTCCGCCGCTGGGCCTGACTCTTTAATCAACTGGAGAAAACGGAATGTCTTCCCTACTGCGCGCTACCCTGATCACGCTGGCCCTGCTGACCACGGCTGGCTGCACCAGCAAACCGGTGCTCAACACCCAGCACGAGTTGCCGGCCACGAGCCAGGTCAGCGAAGAAAAAATGAAACAGGTGATCGTCGCCGCCCTGCAAAAACGCGAGTGGACGGTACAACGCCTGAGCCCGCGACTGGTGCAGGCCGAGATCACCGTGCGCGGCCAGTTCTACGCCGCCATCGACATCCGCTACACCCGCAACAGCTACGCCATCACCTACCGCGACAGCCGCGACCTGGGCTACAAGGACGGTAAGATCCATCGCAACTACAACCGTTGGGTGAGCATGCTGGATCGGGATATTCTGGCGGGGTTGCGTACTTACAGCGTGAATGAAGCAAATACTTCGCCCCAAAACTGACCCCCTTGTGGCGAGGGAGCTTGCTCCCGCTGGATTGCGCAGCAGGCCCATTTTTTAGGGCCGCTACGCGAACCAGCGGGAGCAAGCTCCCTCGCCACAGGTTATTGAGCGGCCTTACGCGTCAACAACTCCACAAACCCCTTCGCCATCGGCGTTTGCGCGCCCTGGCGCTGCACCAGCCACACCGCCGTCACTGCCTGTGGGTCGAGCAAGGTGCGATAGACCACGCCATCAATGCGGATGCGCTGGTAAGACGCCGGCAGCACCGATACCCCCAACCCCGCTGCCACCAGCCCGATGATGGTCATCGCCTCTCCTGCTTCCTGGGCAAAGTGCGGGCTGAACCCGGCGTCGCGGGCCAGGTTGAGCAACTGCGCGTACAAGCCGCTGCCGTAACTGCGCGGGAAGAACACGAAAGGCTCCTCGGCCAATTGCTCCAGGTGCAAGCCGCGCTCGCTACCTTGCACCAACGGGTGGCCGGCGCTCAGTACCGCGACTAATGGCTCGCGCATCAACTCGATCACGTTCAGTGAGTCGGGCAAGGGCAAAGGCCGCATCAGCCCAACCTGAATCGACTCGTCCACCAGCGACTCGGCTACTTGGGTGCTGCTCATTTCTTGCAGGTTCAGATGCACCGCCGGGAATGCCTGGCGGAAGGCAAAGATCGCCTGGGGAATGCTGGCGTTGAACGGCGCAGACGAGGTGAAGCCGATCTTCAATTCACCCAGTTCCCCCAACTGCGCACGCCGCGCCACATCTGCCGCCTTGTCGACCTGGGCCAGCACCAGCCGTGCCTCTTGCAAGAACAAGCGCCCGGCCTCGCTCAGCTCGACCCGACGATTGGTGCGCTCGAACAAGCGTGCGCCCAGCTCGTGTTCCAGCGCCTGGATCTGCTGGCTCAGGGGCGGCTGCGAGATGCCCAGCACCTGCGCGGCGCGGCCGAAGTGCAGTTCTTCAGCGACGGCGATGAAGTACCGCAGGTGACGTAATTCCATGCACACCTCATTAGGTCGTAAAACCTATCAAACAGGTCGAACAATATATTGGAAAGAATCATTAGCCAGCTATATGCTTTTTCGTATTGTCAGTCCTGGCAGACTTTCCTCCCCGAGGTCCCTCGTGAATCCTGCTGTTGCTCCACTTGCCCAACACACCCCGCCCTCAGCCCTTGATGACGTGGTGGCGCAGCTCAACGACGCGTACATCGAAAAAGGCACGCCGATGTTCATGCGCACCGTGCTGGCGCTGTTCTCCGGCGGCTTCGCCACGTTCGCCCTGTTGTATTGCGTACAGCCGATGATGCCGGCGCTGTCCCATGAGTTTTCCATCAATGCGGCGCAAAGCAGCCTGATTCTGTCCGTCGCAACCGCGATGCTCGCCTGCGGCCTGCTGATCACCGGGCCGATATCCGACAGGCTGGGGCGCAAGCCGGTGATGGTCGCCGCGCTGTTCTGTGCGGCGCTGGCCACCATCGCCAGCGGCCTGATGCCGAGCTGGGAGGGCATCCTGTTGATGCGCGCACTGGTGGGCCTGTCCTTGAGCGGCCTGGCCGCCGTGGCCATGACCTACCTCAGCGAAGAGATCCACCCGCAGCACATCGGCCTGGCCATGGGCCTGTACATCGGCGGCAACGCGATTGGCGGCATGAGCGGGCGCCTTATCATCGGCGTGTTGATCGACTTCGTCAGTTGGCACACTGCAATACTGATCATCGGCGCCCTGGCGTTGATCGCTGCCACGGTGTTCTGGAAGATCCTCCCCGAATCGCGCAACTTCCGCGCCAGCAGCCTCAAGCCACGCAGCCTGGTGGACGGCTTTGTCATGCACTTCAAGGACGCCGGCCTGCCGTGGCTGTTTCTCGAAGCCTTCCTGCTAATGGGCGCCTTCGTGACGATGTTCAACTACATCGGCTATCGCCTGCTGGCCTCCCCCTACGAGCTAAGCCAGGCGGTGGTCGGTTTACTGTCAGTGGTGTACCTCTCGGGCATCTACAGCTCGGCCAAGATCGGCTCACTGGCCGACCGCCTCGGCCGCCGCCGCGTGCTATGGGGCACCATCGTGCTGATGCTCGCCGGCATGGCCCTGACGCTGTTCACCCCGCTGTGGTTGGTGGTGCCAGGCATGCTGGTGTTCACCTTCGGCTTCTTCGGCGCCCACTCCGTGGCCAGCAGCTGGATCGGCCGACGCGCGGTCAAGGCCAAGGGGCAGGCGTCTTCGCTGTACCTGTTTTGTTACTACGTGGGGTCGAGTATTGCCGGCACGGCGGGAGGCTTTTTCTGGCACTTTGCCGGGTGGAACGGGATTGGCGGCTTTATCGTCGCGCTGCTGATTGGCGCGTTGCTGGTGGCGTTGAAGTTGGCGAAGTTGCCGCCACTGGGCCATGTGAAAGCCTGAGGCGACTGGCTTTATGTGGGAGCTGGCTTGCCTGCGATAGCGGTGTTGAATTCGCCGCCGCCATCGCAGCGATGCGGCGACCCGACAAGCCAGCTCCCACATTTTGTTTTGCGTTTTACTCGTGGTATTGCGCCGATAGTTCGTGCACTGCGCGCAAGAACGCACCCGCGTGCTCCGGGTTCACTTCCGGGGTGATGCCGTGGCCAAGGTTGAACACGTGGCCACTGCCCTTGCCATAGCTGGCCAGGATGCGTCCAACTTCGGCGCGGATCGCTTCTGGCTTGGCGTAGAGCACGGTCGGGTCCATGTTGCCTTGCAGGGCAACCTGGTTGCCGACGCGACGGCGCGCTTCGCCGAGGTCGCAGGTCCAGTCCAGGCCCAATGCATCGGCGCCCGCGTCAGCGATGCTTTCCAGCCACAGGCCGCCGCCTTTGGTGAACATGATCACCGGAACCTTGCGGCCTTCGTGTTCACGGATCAGGCCGCTGACGATCTTGCGCATGTAGGCCAGGGAGAACTCCTGGTACGCCGCCGCCGACAGGTTGCCACCCCAGGTGTCGAAAATCTGTACCGCTTGGGCACCCGCCATGATCTGGCCGTTGAGGTAGGACGTGACCGACTGCGCCAGCTTGTCCAGCAACAGGTGCATGGCTTGCGGGTTGTCGTAGAGCATGGCTTTGGTCTTGCGGAAGTCTTTCGACGAGCCGCCTTCAACCATGTAGGTGGCCAGGGTCCATGGGCTGCCGGAGAAACCGATCAGCGGCACGCGGCCGTTGAGCTCGCGGCGGATGGTGCTCACAGCATCCATCACGTAGCCCAGGTCTTTGTGTGGGTCAGGGATCGGCAGGGCTTCGATATCGGCCAGGGTGCTGACGACTTTCTTGAATCGCGGGCCTTCGCCGGTTTCGAAGTACAGGCCTTGGCCCATAGCGTCCGGGATGGTGAGGATATCGGAGAAGAGGATGGCCGCATCCAGTTGTGGGTAGCGGTCCAGCGGCTGCATCGTGACTTCGCAGGCGAACTCCGGGTTCATGCACAGGCTCATGAAATCACCGGCGTTGGCGCGACTGGCGCGGTATTCCGGCAGATAGCGACCGGCTTGACGCATCATCCACACCGGGGTGACGTCTACGGGTTGCTTGAGCAGGGCACGAAGGAAACGGTCGTTCTTGAGGGCAGTCATGTCGGCATCCGCAAAAAAAGTGCGGGCATTTTCTCAGAGCGCGACGCAAAAGGCACGGAATGCACCGTGCCTTTTGTCTATCGGGTCAATTTGTCGCGGCGGCTGGCATTACACATCTCAATGTGAAACGAGGTTTATGTGGGAGCTGGCTTGCCTGCGATAGCAATAGTGAATTCACCGCCGCCATCGCAGGCAAGCCAGCTCCCACAGTTGACCCTGTTTCAAATCAGACTTGCAGGTAGTCCAGGATGCCTTCGGCGGCGTTACGGCCTTCGAAGATCGCGGTGACCACCAGGTCCGACCCGCGCACCATGTCGCCACCGGCGAAGATCTTCGGGTTGCTGGTCTGATGCTTGTACTGGCCTTGTTCCGGGGCCACGACACGGCCCTGACTGTCGGTCTGGATTTCGAACTGCTCGAACCACGACGCCGGGCTTGGACGGAAACCGAAGGCGATGACCACGGCGTCGGCCGGGATGATTTCTTCGGAACCCGGGATCGGCTCGGGGCTGCGACGGCCACGGGCGTCCGGTTCACCGAGACGGGTCTCGACCACCTTCACACCTTCCACACGGTCTTCACCGACGATGGCGATCGGCTGGCGGTTGTAGAGGAATTTCACGCCTTCTTCCTTGGCGTTCTTCACCTCTTTGCGCGAGCCGGGCATGTTGGCTTCGTCACGGCGATAAGCGCAGGTCACCGACTTGGCGCCCTGGCGGATCGAGGTACGGTTGCAGTCCATCGCGGTGTCACCACCGCCCAGCACCACGACCTTCTTGCCCTTCATGTCGACGAAATCTTCCGGCGACTTTTCAAAGCCCAGGTTGCGGTTGACGTTGGCGATCAGGAAGTCGAGCGCGTCATACACGCCGGGCAAGTCCTCACCGGCAAAGCCGCCCTTCATGTAGGTGTAGGTGCCCATGCCCATGAACACCGCATCGTATTCGGCGAGCAGTTGCTCCATGGTGATGTCTTTGCCGATTTCGGTATTGAGGCGGAACTCGATACCCATGCCGGTGAACACTTCACGACGGTGGCTCAGTACGGTTTTTTCCAGCTTGAACTCGGGGATACCGAAGGTCAGCAGGCCACCGATTTCCGGGTTCTTGTCGAACACCACCGGGGTCACGCCGCCGCGCACCAACACGTCGGCACACCCCAGGCCCGCCGGGCCCGCGCCGATGATCGCGACGCGCTTGCCGGTCGGTTTGACCTTGGACATGTCCGGGCGCCAGCCCATGGCGAACGCGGTGTCGGTGATGTACTTCTCCACCGAACCGATGGTCACCGCGCCGAAGCCGTCGTTGAGGGTGCAGGCACCTTCACACAGACGGTCTTGCGGGCACACCCGGCCGCAGACTTCCGGCAGGGTGTTGGTCTGGTGCGACAGCTCGGCAGCGGCGAGGATGTTGCCCTCGGCCACCAGTTTGAGCCAGTTGGGAATGAAGTTGTGCACCGGGCACTTCCATTCGCAATACGGGTTACCGCACCCCAGGCAGCGGTGGGCCTGGTCGGCCGAGTGCTGGGGTTTGAAGGGTTCGTAGATTTCCACGAACTCTTTCTTGCGTTGACGCAACAGTTTCTTCTTCGGATCTTTGCGCCCGACATCGATGAACTGGAAGTCGTTATTCAGACGTTCAGCCATGTTAAAACCTCATCAAACTGTTCAGGCGCATATCACTGCGGGTTGGCACGGATGCTGGAAAGCAACGATTTCAGGTTGGCAGCCTTGGGCTTGACCAGCCAGAAACGACGCAGGTAATCATCGAGGTTTTCGGCGAGGTTACGACCCCATTCGCTGCCGGTTTCCTCGACGTACTCGTCCAGCACGTGCTGCAAGTGGTTCCGGTAGGATTCCATGGCTTCGCCGCTGATCCGCTGGATCTCGACCAACTCGTGGTTGACCTTGTCGACGAAGGTGTTGTCCTGGTCGAGCACGTAGGCGAAACCGCCGGTCATGCCCGAACCGAAGTTGTAACCGGTCTTGCCCAGTACCGCGACAAAGCCTCCGGTCATGTACTCGCAGCAGTGATCGCCAGTACCTTCCACCACGGTGTGGGCACCGGAGTTACGCACGGCGAAACGCTCACCGGCAGTACCTGCGGCAAACAGCTTGCCACCGGTGGCGCCGTACAGGCAGGTGTTGCCGATGATGGCACTGTCCTGGGTCTTGTACACGCTGCCAGCCGGTGGAACGATGACCAGTTTGCCGCCAGTCATGCCCTTGCCCACGTAGTCGTTGGCGTCGCCTTCCAGGTACATGTGCAGGCCGCCGGCGTTCCACACGCCGAAGCTCTGGCCCGCAGTGCCCTTGAAGCGGAAGGTGATCGGCGCTTTCGCCATGCCCTGGTTGCCGTGCTTGCGTGCGATTTCGCCGGAGATGCGTGCGCCGATGGAACGGTCGCAGTTGCAGATATCCAGGGCGAATTCGCCACCGCTGGCGTCGTTGATCGAGGAGACGGCCATTTCGACCATCTTCTCGGCCAGCAGGCCTTTGTCGAACGGTGGGTTGCGGTCCACCTGGCAGAATTGTGGCTTGTCTGCCGGGATGTGATCGCTGCCCAACAGTGGGGTGAGGTCCAGATGTTGTTGCTTGGCGGTCTGGCCTTCGAGGATGTCCAACAGGTCGGTGCGACCGATCAGCTCTTCCAGCGAACGCACGCCCAATTTGGCCAGCCATTCACGGGTTTCTTCGGCGACGTAGGTGAAGAAATTCACCACCATGTCGACGGTGCCGATGTAGTGATCCTTGCGCAGTTTCTCGTTCTGAGTCGCCACGCCGGTGGCGCAGTTGTTCAGGTGGCAGATGCGCAGGTATTTGCAGCCCAGGGCGATCATGGGCGCAGTGCCGAAGCCGAAACTTTCGGCGCCGAGGATCGCGGCCTTGATCACATCGAGGCCGGTTTTCAGGCCGCCGTCGGTCTGTACTCGCACCTTGCCGCGCAGGTCGTTGCCACGCAGGGTCTGGTGGGTTTCGGCCAGGCCGAGCTCCCACGGCGCACCGGCGTACTTGATCGAGGTCAGCGGCGAAGCGCCGGTGCCACCGTCGTAACCGGAGATGGTGATCAGGTCGGCATAGGCCTTGGCCACACCGGCCGCGATGGTGCCGACGCCGGCTTCCGCAACCAGTTTCACCGAGACCAGGGCCTGCGGGTTGACTTGTTTGAGGTCGAAGATCAACTGCGACAAGTCTTCAATCGAGTAGATGTCGTGGTGCGGCGGTGGCGAAATCAAGGTCACGCCCGGTACGGCGTAACGCAGCTTGGCGATCAGACCGTTGACCTTACCGCCTGGCAATTGACCACCCTCACCCGGCTTGGCGCCTTGGGCCACCTTGATTTGCAGCACCTCGGCATTCACTAGGTACTCCGGGGTCACCCCGAAACGGCCGGTGGCCACCTGCTTGATCTTCGAGCTTTTGAGCGTGCCGTAGCGCGCCGGGTCTTCACCGCCTTCGCCGGAGTTGGAACGCGCACCCAGGCGGTTCATGGCTTCGGCCAGGGCTTCGTGAGCCTCGGGCGACAAGGCGCCCAGGGAAATACCGGCGGAGTCGAAGCGCTTGAGGATCGACTCCAGCGGCTCGACTTCGGCGATGTCCATCGGCGTGTCCAGGGTCTTCACCTTGAACAGGTCGCGGATCATCGACACCGGGCGGTTATCCACCAGGCTCGAGTATTCCTTGAACTTGGCGTAGTCGCCCTGCTGCACAGCGGCTTGCAGGGTGTTGACCACGTCCGGGTTGTAGGCATGGTATTCGCCACCGTGCACGAACTTGAGCAGACCGCCTTGCTGGATCGGCTTGCGCGCACTCCAGGCTTCGGCGGCCAGGGCTTTCTGCTCGGCTTCGATGTCGACGAAACGCGCACCCTTGATGCGGCTCGGTACGCCACGGAAACTCAGCTCGCAGACTTCTTCGGACAGACCGATGGCTTCGAACAACTGAGCACCACGGTACGAGGTGACCGTGGAGATACCCATCTTCGACAGAATCTTCAGCAAGCCCTTGGTGATGCCCTTGCGGTAGTTCTTGAACACCTCATAGAGGTCGCCCAGCACTTCACCGGTACGGATCAGGTCACCCAGCACTTCGTACGCGAGGAACGGGTAAACCGCCGAAGCGCCGAAACCGATCAGCACCGCAAAGTGATGCGGGTCGCGGGCGGTGGCGGTTTCCACGAGGATGTTGGAGTCGCAGCGCAGGCCTTTTTCGGTAAGGCGGTGGTGCACCGCACCGGTCGCCAGGGACGCGTGGATCGGCAACTTGCCAGGCGCAATGTGACGGTCGGTCAGTACGATCTGGGTACGACCGGCACGCACGGCTTCTTCAGCCTGGTCAGCAACGTTACGCACTGCGGCTTCAAGGCCCAGGCTCTCGTCGTAGTTCAGGTCGATGATCTGACGATCGAAGCCCGGACGCTCCAGGGTCATCAGCGAGCGCCATTTGGCCGGGGAAATGACCGGCGAGCTGAGGATCACGCGGGAGGCATGCTCAGGCGATTCCTGGAAGATGTTGCGCTCGGCGCCGAGGCACACTTCCAAGGACATCACGATGGCTTCACGCAGCGGGTCGATCGGCGGGTTGGTCACCTGGGCGAACTGCTGGCGGAAGTAGTCGTACGGCGTGCGTACGCGCTGGGACAGCACGGCCATTGGCGTGTCATCGCCCATGGAGCCGACGGCCTCGTAGCCTTGCTCACCGAGCGGACGCAGCACCTGGTCGCGCTCTTCGAACGTGACCTGGTACATCTTCATGTACTGCTTGAGCTGGTCCACGTCATAGAAAGCCGAACCGTGGTCGTTGTCTTCCATGGTCGCCTGGATGCGCAGGGCGTTCTTGCGCAGCCATTGCTTGTACGGGTGACGGGACTTCAAGCGGTTGTCGATGGCGTCGGTGTCGAGGATCTGCCCGGTCTCGGTGTCCACGGCCAGGATCTGGCCAGGGCCCACACGGCCTTTGGCGATTACGTCTTCAGGCTTGTAGTCCCACACGCCGATTTCCGAGGCGAGGGTGATGAAACCGTTGGTGGTGGTCACCCAACGCGCCGGGCGCAGACCGTTACGGTCGAGCAGGCACACCGCATAGCGGCCGTCGGTCATGACCACGCCGGCCGGGCCGTCCCACGGTTCCATGTGCATCGAGTTGTACTCGTAGAACGCACGCAGGTCCGGGTCCATCGTCTCGACGTTCTGCCACGCTGGCGGAATGATCATGCGCACGCCACGGAACAGGTCGATGCCGCCGGTGACCATCAGTTCGAGCATGTTGTCCATGCTGGAGGAGTCGGAACCCACGCGATTGACCAGCGGGCCGAGCTCTTCGAGGTCCATCAAATCGTTGGCGAACTTGGTGCGACGGGCCTGGGCCCAGTTGCGGTTGCCAGTGATGGTATTGATCTCGCCGTTGTGGGCGAGGAAGCGGAATGGCTGGGCCAGCGGCCATTTCGGCAGGGTATTGGTGGAAAAGCGCTGGTGGAACACGCAGATTGCGGTTTGCAGGCGCTCATCGCTCAGGTCTGGATAGAAGGCGGTGAGGTCCGCCGGCATCATCAGGCCTTTATAAATGATGGTCTTGTGGGAAAAGCTGCAGATGTAATGGTCGGTGTCGGCGGCGTTGAGCACCGACGAACGACGACGGGACGTGAACAGCTTGATCGCCATGTCCTGGTCGCTCAGGCCATCGCCGGCGATGAACACTTGTTCGATCTGCGGCAGGCGCTCCAGGGCCAGGCGGCCGAGTACGCTGGTGTCGATGGGCACTTTGCGCCATCCGACAATTTGCAGGCCGGCGGCGGCGATCTCGCGGTTCATGTTCTCGCGGGCGGCTTCGGCTTTTACCGGGTCCTGGTTGAAAAACACCATGCCCACGGCGTACTGCTTGGGCAGTTCGACCGCGAATTGCTCTTTGGCGACAGCGCGCAGGAACTGGTCGGGCTTTTGAATCAGCAAGCCACAGCCGTCACCGGTCTTGCCGTCGGCGTTGATCCCACCGCGGTGGGTCATGCAGGTCAGGGCCTCGATGGCCGTTTGCAAAAGGGTATGACTGGGTTCGCCCTGCATGTGGGCTATCAGGCCGAAACCGCAGTTATCCTTGAATTCATCGGGTTGGTACAGACCTGCTTTCATAGACACTTTCTCACCAGGCTGCCTCTTTTACCGAGGCAAATTTCTTTTCAATTCAACCGGTTACCTTCCACGCCGAACGTACGCCGGCTTAGCGGGGGCAAAAGGGAGGTCATTGTACACACCGACACAGACGCTCACAAATTTAGCGACGAAATGTCGCAAATCTATGTCGCATTTATGAAAGGTTTAAAGCGATATGCTGTGCTAGTCAAAACTTTTTTAATTCTGACCGCTACGACTCAAAAGCCACTGTGACGCAGACACCACAAAGCGCGCGGTCTCGGGAGACTGCACGCACTTGCGGATTTTTTTTGAGGTGCCGGGAGGGCGGCCTGGGTAAGGCCGCCGGATCTTCAGCGAGTTGCTGCCAGTTCTTGTTGAACGCTGGCAACAGTGCGAGGCCAAGGTTTACCAGCCTGAACCTTCGCTGGCAAGGCCTTGATGGCAGAATCGGCTGCGGCGCGGCTTGGGAAGCTGCCGTAGGTGATCACGTAGAGAGGCTTGCCGTTGAGCACTTTCTTGAAATAACGGTACTGGCCGCCCTGCTCTTTGACGAACGCCTGGGCGTTGGCTTCGGAGCTGGTGCCCAGGATCTGCACCACAAAGTTACCGGTAGGCTGGCTGCTGTACCAGCTGCTGCCAGCAGCGCCGGCCTTGGCAACGGTGGCGGCTGGTTTTTCCGCAGGCTTGGCGGCCGGGGCTGGTTTGGCGGCTGGCGCTGGTGCGACAGGCTTGGTCACCGGAGCAGGCTTGGCGGTAGCAACGGTGGGCGCCGGCGTCGGCTTGGCGACCGGAGCAACCGGCGTCGCTGGCACACCGGCCGGTACGCCTGCAGGTGGCGCGGTGGTGGTCACGGTCGGCGGCGTGGCGCTGGAGCCTTCCACCGGCACACCGTCGTCGCCTTCGGAGATGCCACCGGCTTCTTCAGCCAGAGGGCCGCGCATCACAGGTTGGCCGACCATCGGCAGGTTGGTCGGTTGGCCGGAGTTGGCAAATTCGACGTTTGGCGTGGGCTTGCCCAGTGGCAACTGCGCCTGTTCGGTTGGCGCGCCAGTGGTTGTCGGTGCTTTGTTGCGGCCCGGGATCAACCAGGCGGCGGCAACAGCGACCACGACAACGGCGGAAATAGCCAATACGTGCTTCTTAGGCATAGTGAACCCCATCTTTGGACGCTTGACCGCAGAGCGGCTGGCAATCATGGCTTCGATCATGGCATCGCGGGCAACCTGGTTGATGTTTCCAGGCCAGCCATCGGAGCTTTCGTGAATATCAGAGATCTGCGCAGCGGTGAAAAGTTCGATACCCGCCCCGGCGCCTTCAAGACGTTGTGCCAGGTATTCGCGGGTTTCTTCCTCTTCGTACGGCTGCAACTCGATGACGTGAAACAGCTCCTGCTCACCGCTGATCTGCTCCAGATCGGCGATCAACGACGACTCACCGAACAGGAACACATGCGGGCGACCTTCCGGCGTACCCGCTGCCAGCGCCAGCAAGGCTTCCAGGGCCGATTCGTCGAGCTGCTCGGCGTCGTCTACCAGCAGGTAGACTTCCTGGCCGGTCAGGCCCAATTGCACCACCTGCTTGAGAATCGCGTTCGGCTCGGCGTTGGAGACGTTCAACGCTTGCGCCACCTCGCGCAGTACGCCGGCCGCATCACCGGCACCGCGGGCCGATACCACCACGCTCTGCACCGATTGTTTGTTGGTGCTGGCCACCAGCGCCTGGCGCAGCAAGGTCTTGCCGCTGCCCAGAGGGCCGGTCACCACCAGCAGCAACTGGCTGTAGCGCGCGAGGTGATGCAACTGCCCAAGTACCGGCTTGCGCTGGGCGGGGAAGAACTTGAAACCCGGCACCCGTGGTGCGAAGGGGTCGTGGCTCAAGTGATAATGGCCGAGGAACGCCTCGTCGGCATGCAAACTAGTCATCGGGTCTTATTAACCTTTGAGCTGGGCCAGGGCGCGGTAATCCGCTCCCAGCGTGGCCTGTAGAATCTCTTTTGGATAATCGTCGGTCACCACGGCTTCGCCGATGTGGCGCAGCAGTACCAGTCGAAGTCGACCGTCGATCACTTTCTTGTCTATCGCCATATGTTCAAGGAAATCCGCCTCGGTCATCTCCGTGGGCGGAACGACCGGCAAACCGGCACGCTGGAACAGGCGGATACCGCGATCGCGCTCTTGGGCGCTGATCCAGCCCAGGCGCTGCGACATATCCAATGCCATCACCGTACCAGCCGCCACGGCCTCTCCGTGCAACCACACACCATAGCCCATGTGCGTTTCGATCGCATGGCCGAAGGTGTGGCCCAGGTTCAGCGTGGCCCGCACGCCGGACTCGCGCTCGTCGGCATTGACCACCAGCGCCTTGGCCGCGCAAGAGCGGGAGATCGCTTCGGTCAGGGCTACCTGATCGAGGGCGCGCAAGGCGTCCATGTGTTCTTCCAGCCAGGTCAGGAACGGCTCATCGCAAATCAGGCCGTACTTGATGACTTCCGCCAGGCCCGCCGACAGCTCGCGCGGCGGCAAGGTGTTGAGGGTAGCGGTGTCGATCAGCACAGCCTGAGGCTGGTAGAACGCACCGACCATGTTCTTGCCCAACGGGTGGTTGATACCGGTCTTGCCGCCCACCGACGAATCGACCTGGGACAGCAAGGTTGTCGGCACCTGGATGAAATCCACGCCGCGCTGGTAGCAGGCCGCGGCAAACCCGGCCATGTCGCCAATCACACCGCCGCCCAGGGCGACCACAGTGGTTCGACGGTCATGGCGTGCGGTCAGCAGGCCGTCAAAGATCAGTTGCAGGGTTTCCCAGTTCTTGTGGGCTTCGCCGTCAGGCAACACCACGGAGATCACCGAGTACGCCGCCAGGCTGCGGCTCAGACGCTCAAGATACAGCGGCGCGACCGTTTCGTTGGAGATGATCGCCACCTGTCGGCCGGCAATATGCGGCGCAAGCAGTTCGGGCTGGTCCAACAGACCTGCGCCAATGTGGATCGGGTAGCTGCGCTCGCCTAGATCGACCTTAAGTGTCTGCATGTGTCCCCGCGTTGAAGATGTATTAACGACCGGCACTGTCGACATCTCGACACCGCCTGGTGGCTCTACGCCATACCTTATAAGGTCATGGCGCGCCGCCGAGAATAGCGCATTTCGGGCCAGGCTTTAACGGGGTGGCAACCGTTGCAGGCGCTCAAGGATGTCAAGTACGACCATCCGAGGTGGCCGCTCATCGGTTTCCACCACCAGATCGGCGATTTCCCGATACAGCGGATCGCGCAGCGCCAGCAGGTCCCGCAGGGTTTTCGCCGGGTCGGCGGTGCGCAGCAACGGGCGATTGCGATCACGGGCGGTACGGCCCACCTGCTGTTCGACCGACGCGTGCAAATACACCACCCGACCACCGGCATGCAGCGCCCGACGGTTTTCATCGCGCATGACGGCGCCACCACCGGTCGCCAATACCACGCCATCGCAGCCGCACAGCTCGGCAATCATCGCCTGCTCGCGGTCACGAAAGCCCAGCTCGCCTTCTTTATCGAAGATCCATGGGATATTGGCGCCCGTGCGCAATTCAATTTCCTTGTCGGAATCTTTGAATGGCAGGCGCAGCTCTTTGGCCAGCAAACGGCCGATGGTGCTTTTTCCAGCGCCCATCGGCCCTACAAGAATCAAATTTCGCACAGAATCAACGACTCACAGCAATCGCCTGGTTATTCATGATACGCGGAGTCAGGAATACCAGCAGCTCGGATTTTTTCTCCGCCAGCACATCGCGCCGGAAAAGGCGGCCAAGATACGGCACATCGCCCAAAAATGGCACTTTATCTACCACTTTGCTTTGGGTGTTGGAGAAAACCCCGCCAATGACGATGGTCTCGCCATCCCTGACCAGAACCTTGGCATTGACCTCGTTTTTCTTGATCGGCGGCACGTCATTGAGTCGGTTCAGGTAGTCGGGCTCATCCTTGGTGACCTTGACCGCCATGATCACATGGTCGTCGGGGGTGATTTGCGGCGTGACTTCAAGCGACAGCGAGGCCTCTTTGAACGACACCGAGGTGGCACCCTGGGAGGTGGATTCCTGATAAGGAATCTCGGTGCCTTTGAGGATGCGTGCAGTCTCTTTGTCGGAGGTGACGACCTTGGGCTGCGAGACGATCTCACCGTTGCCGGTTTTTTCCATGGCGGTAAGCTCAAGGTCCAGCAACAGGTTGTCGGTGATATAGGCGATCCCCAGGCCCGAGGTTCCGGCCAGCGACCCCAAGTCGACAAAAGGTGAACTGGGTGGGTTTTGCGGCGGCTCGGCACCCTCCGCCAGCGGCTTGCCAATACCGCCAACGCCGCTGTTGCCGCGGGTGAGCCGCCCCCCCCAGCGCACACCCAGGCTTTTGTCGTAGTCGACATTGGCCTCCACAATCCGTGCCTCGATCATGACCTGGCGTACCGGGATATCCAGCTGCGCCACGATGCGCCGCAGCTCTTCGAGCCGCTCGCCAGTCTGGTAGGCGATGATGTTGTTGGTGCGGTCATCCACTGCCACCGAACCGCGCTCATCGGTGGCGCCCTCAAAGCCGGTCACCGACTGAAACAGCTTGGCCAGGTCGGCGGCCTTGGCGTAATTGACCTGCAGCAGCTCCCGACGCAAGGGCGCCAGCTCGGCCATCTGCTTGCGCGACTCCAGCATCAACAGCTCGCGAGCAGCCAATTCATCGGCGGGCGCCACCAGCAGCACGCCCGCCTTGACTCGCTTGTCCAAGCCCTTGGTTTGCAGTACCAGGTCCAGAGCCTGGTCCCAGGGCACATCCTTGAGCCGCAGGGTGATCGAGCCCTGCACCTCATCGCTGGTCACCAGGTTGAGCCCGGCGACATCGGCAATTTGCTGCAAGACCGCGCGCAGGTCGATGTCCTGGAAATTCAGGGTCAGCTTGGCGCCTGTATAGCTGACCGGCTGGGCACTGTCGGGCGGCGGCAGCTGGATAAGGTCCAGGCGATTGGGCACAGCAGCAGCCATCGGTGCCGTGAACGCTATCCATAGCGCCACACCGAAGGACGAGAAGGTCCTTTTCATTGTTTGATTCCGTTATGAGTTGACGTTCAGCACAAGGGTTCGCGGGCGTTCCAGCCAGGCGCCCTGTCCATCGGGAAACAGCTCCACCAGCTCGACAGCAGCGTCTTGAATGGCCGTGACCTGGCCATGGTCCGGCCCCAGGTAATCACCCACCGCCAGCCGATACACCCTGGCCCCAGCCCGCAACAAGGCAAAGGCCTGCGCACCACGGGACAAGGTGCCGACCATTTCGAACTGATCGAGGCGCATACCCTCCAACAGTCCCCGTGGCCGGGTGAAATCCGGGGCAAGGGCCGGGCGGCCCGGAACGTGCGGTGCCTGCAAGGCGGGCGGCGTGAACGGGTCGCGCAAGGACGAGGGTTCGTAGACAAATTGCGGCCCTGGGTCGAGCACCTGACGGGCCTTGCCGGTGTGCAGGGTGCTGCGATAGGTCTTGGCGAGCATGTTCAGACGTAACAAGGCGCCCTGATGCCCGAGCGCAATATCCTGCACGGTAACGACCCGCGGCAACCCACCCAAGGCACAGACAAACGTCGCCAGGTCGTGATAAACCCCGGAGGCGCTTATCTGCATGGGTTGTTCGATATAAAGCTGCCGAGGCGCTTCATCCAGCACGGTGATGCCTTCGACCCACACCCCATGAACAGCCGCCAGCCGGGCGATGTCTGCCAGCACGGCAGGCACCTCGGACTCGCCGGGCAATTGCCCTAGAAGGCTGGCAAGATTGTCTTCCATGCTCCGGACTTGCCGGGTGCGCAGCTCAAGGCTCGCGGCCAGGCCGGTCTTTTCTGTGAGTTGCTGCTGCAGCGCCTGCTCCCGCGCCTCAAGCCCGTGCAATCGCTCCCGCTGCGCCCCCCCATGCGAAACCTCGCCTAGCGCCAGCACCAGGCCGGCCAGCGCACAGCCAAGCAGTACCTTGCCCGGCAGGGACCATTTGGCAGCGTTGTAAGAGAGCGTGGAAAAATCGAGCCTGGGCAGGCTCATGGTTGCGCCTCGCTGGACTCTCCCTGGCGCACCATCAGCTGGAATTCACTTTCGCCGCGTGCACCTTCGGCTTGCACGCGCTGCAGACGGGTCGAACTGGAGCCGTGGATTGGCTTGAGCTGCTGCATCAAACGGGCGATATCCTGGTTGCTTTCAGCCGTGCCGCGAATGCTGATGGTGTCGCCGTTCGCAACCACCTCATGCAGATGGACACCTTCAGGCACCGAGCGAGCCAATTGCTCGAACAATCGGGCCCCGGAGGAGCGGGCATCGTGCAGGTCCTGAACCACCTTCATGCGTTCGGCCAGTTGCTGGCTTCGCGCCTGCAAGTCGTCGATGGTCCTGATCCGCGAGTCCTGGGTAGCGATGTGCTCTTCCAGGCGGCTGTTGCGGCTTACCTGGCGGTCTATCGCCTGGTCGATCACTTGATCAGCCAACCACAGTGCCGCGAGCGCCACGCAGGCAAACGCCAGCAATAGCACCAACAGGTATTTGCGCCTGCGCTCCGCGAGGGCCTGGCGCCAAGGCAAAAGATTGATTCGTGTCATCCAGCGAAACTCCTAAGGGCCAGCCCGCAAGCCACTCCCATCCCTTGGGCATCCAAGGCCCATTGTGCACCATCGACTCTGTGACCCGGCGTGAAGCTGGCAAAATCCTGAAGGCAAGCGCGCTCCAATGCAAACCCTTCTACATCGACCACCCGCGGCACCAGCCCCGCCAGGGTCAAAACCGCCTCGCGCGCTTCGACCTGCTCACGCAGGCACGCCGCCAGCATCACCTCTACCCACTGCGGGCCTTGAGCCGATGGCCCTTGAACCTGAAAGTCGATGGCCACCTCGTCCAATGGATAGGGGATGAACTGGTCGGCTTCCATCTGGATCTTCCAGGCCATTTCCTCATCACTGAGGCCAGCGTCCATGTCAATCAGCCGGGTAATTACCGACGGGCCCGCAACCGCCACGGCGGCGTACCGGGCCGAGGTACCCAGGCGCGACAGTGCCTGTTGCAGCATACGGCCCACACCCTCAAGGTCCAGCAAGGTGCCGTCCACCACCGCCTGGGGCGGCAGCATTTGCATAACGTAGCCCTGCACGCTGAAACCGCCTGATGAACGGCCCAGTTCGATCAGCTTGATGCCGCTGTCATTGATATCGACCCCCAACACCGTGTCGACTTTTCGCCTGAAAAATCCCTTTCCCATAAAACTCCCCAAAACTTTCCCTGTCATACCGGCTGTCATCTCGCCTGATTGCTGCCAGGCACCTTGCATTCGGTCGGCTTGTTCAAGGCTCGCGAATGACGCCCCAAGCCGAAAAATGCTTTAATGCCCAGCGTTTTTTCCCGCTTTTTATCTGCTGCCCGGGTCGATCCATCGTTTGCCATGCATGCCCCGACGCGTAACTCTTTCTTTTCTCTGGAAATCCAAAAGCCTTGATTCGTCTGCTGAAGTTTTTCGGGTACTCCATTGTCGCCATCGTCTGCGGGCTGCTGCTCGTATTCAGCGGGGCCTACCTCTACCTTAGTCCGGGTTTGCCCTCCGTAGAGGCCCTCAGAAGTATCCAGTTGCAGATTCCTTTGCGGGTCTACAGCAGCGATGAAAAACTGATCGCGGAGTTCGGCGAAATGCGCCGCACACCGATCCGTTTCGCCGACATTCCACCCAATTTCATCAGCGCTTTGCTGTCTGCCGAAGACGATAATTTCGCCAACCACTACGGCGTAGACCCCAGCAGCCTGGTGCGTGCAGCCACGCAGTTGGTAAAAAGCGGACACATTCAATCGGGCGGCAGCACCATCACCATGCAGGTGGCGAAGAACTTCTTCCTCACCAGCGAGCGCAGCTTTTCCCGCAAGGCCACCGAAATCCTCCTGGCGCTGCAGATCGAACGCCAGCTGACCAAGGATGAAATCCTCGAGCTGTACGTCAACAAGATCTACTTGGGCAACCGCGCCTATGGCATCGAGGCCGCGTCCCAGGTCTACTACGGCAAGTCGATTCGTGACGCCAGCCTGGCGCAAATGGCCATGATTGCCGGCCTGCCCAAGGCACCGTCGCGCTTCAACCCGCTGGCCAACCCGGCGCGCAGTAAAGAACGCCGTGACTGGATCCTGGGCCGCATGTACAAACTGGGCAAGATCGACCAGGCCGCTTATGAAAGTGCCGTAGCCGAGCCGCTGAACGCCAGCTATCACGTGCCGACCCCAGAAGTGAATGCACCCTATATCGCCGAAATGGCCCGCGCCGAGATGGTTGGCCGTTATGGCAGCGAGGCCTACACCGAAGGTTTCCGCGTCACCACGACGGTGCCGAGCAACTTGCAGGAAATCGCCAACCACTCGGTACATGAAGGCCTGATCACTTATGACCAGCGTCACGGCTACCGTGGCCCCGAGTCGCGCCTGCCGGGCAAGACCCTGAGTGCCTGGACCACCGAATTGGGCAAACAGCGCTCGATCAGCGGCCTGGACCCGGCCATCGTTACCCAGGTATCCAAGGACGGCATCCAAGTGCTGACCCGCTCTGGCGAAGCCCATGTAGCCTGGGACAGCATGAAGTGGGCACGCCCGTTCCTGAACACCAACAGCATGGGCCCGATGCCCAAGCAGCCATCCGACGTGGCCCAAGTGGGTGATTTGATCCGCGTGCAACGCCAAAAGGATGACAGCCTCAAATTCAGCCAGGTGCCGCTCGCCCAGGGCGCCCTGGTGTCCCTGGACCCGCAGAACGGTGCGATCCGCGCACTGGTCGGCGGCTTTGCCTTCGAGCAGAGCAACTACAACCGCGCCACCCAGGCCAAGCGCCAGCCGGGCTCCAGTTTCAAGCCGTTTGTCTACAGTGCCGCGCTGGACAACGGCTACACCGCCGCCAGCCTGGTCAACGACGCGCCAATCGTGTTTGTCGATGAATATCTGGACAAGGTCTGGCGTCCGAAGAATGACACCAACACGTTCCTCGGCCCAATCCGTATCCGCGAGGCGCTGTACAAGTCACGCAACCTGGTGTCGATCCGCCTGCTGCAGGCGATGGGCGTAGGCAAGACCATCGACTACATGACGCGCTTTGGCTTCGCCAAGTCGGACCTGCCGCCAAACCTGTCCCTGGCCCTGGGTACCGCGACCCTCACGCCGATGGAAATCGCCACCGGCTGGAGCACCTTTGCCAACGGCGGCTACAAGATCGCGCCGTACCTGATCGACAAGATCGAAAGCCGCAATGGCGACACCCTGTTCACCGCCAACCCGCCACGGGTACCCGGCGACGTGGTCAATGGTGTGGCCGCGACCGACGGGCTTGCGGTACCGAGCAACGGCGGTATCACCATCGAGGCGACGCCAGGCACACCGTCGGCCGCAAACGCCGGCGCACCGGCCGAACCGCAAGCGCCAGCGGTTGCCGAGCGCATCGTGGACGGCCGCACTACCTACATCCTCAACAGCATCCTGCAAGACGTGATCAAGAAGGGCACCGGCCGCCGCGCACTGGCCCTGGGCCGTGCGGATATCGCTGGCAAGACCGGTACCACCAACGAGTCCAAGGACGCCTGGTTCTCCGGCTACAACGGCGACTATGTGACCACCGTGTGGACCGGCTATGACCAGCCTGAAAGCCTGGGCCGCCGCGAGTTTGGTGGCACCGTCGCCCTGCCGATCTGGATGAGCTACATGGGCGCAGCGCTCAAGGACAAGCCGCTGCACACCCAGCCAGAGCCAGAAGGCATCCTCAGCCTGCGCATCGACCCGATCAGTGGCCGTGCGGCTTCACCGAGCACGCCGAATGCGTACTTCGAGCTGTTCAAGAGCGAAGATACACCGCCATCGGTCAACGAACTGGGCAACGGCGTAGTGCCGGGCAGCCCGCTGCCGGCGGATGAAGGTGCGCCGATCGACCTGTTCTGACGGGAGCTGCGGCCTGGCACAGACCTAATGTGGGAGCAGGCTTGCTCCCACACTTGGATCCGCACAAGACTCGAGTGAATCGCCAGCCACAAAAAAAGCCCCGACTGATCACTCAGTCGGGGCTTTTTTTGCGGGTGTGTCTACAACGGCTTAGCCGTTGAACACATCATCCACGCTTTGCAGCGGGTAGTTCTTTGGATACGGCAGGGTAGCCACACCAGTCTCGATAGCGGCCTTGGCCACGGCATCGGAGATCAGGGTGATCAGGCGCTTATCCATTGGTTTCGGAATGATGTACTCACGACCGAATTCCAGCTTGGCGCCACCGTAGGCGTCACACACATCCTGAGGTACCGGCAGCTTGGCCAGTTCACGCAGGGCGTTGGCAGCGGCCACTTTCATTTCTTCGTTGATGCGCTTGGCGCGAACGTCCAGGGCACCACGGAAGATGAACGGGAAGCCCAATACGTTGTTGACCTGGTTCGGGTAGTCCGAACGGCCGGTGGCCATGATCACGTCGCTGCGAGTGGCGTGGGCCAGTTCAGGAGAGATTTCCGGATCCGGGTTGGAGCAGGCGAACACGATAGGGTTCGGCGCCATGGATTTGAGGCCTTCAGCGCTCAGCAGGTTCGGGCCGGACAGGCCAACGAACACGTCGGCACCGTCGAGGGCGTCAGCCAGGGTGCGCTTGGAGGACGGATGGGCAAACATAGCCTTGTACTGGTTCAGGTCGGTGCGCTCGGACTGAATCACGCCCTTGCTGTCGACCATGTAGATGTTTTCCAGCTTGGCGCCCATGCTGATGATCAGCTTCATGCAGGAAATGGCCGCGGCACCGGCGCCCAGGCAGACGATTTTCGCCTCGCCCAGGGTTTTGCCAGCAATTTCCAGGGCGTTGATCATGCCGGCTGCGGTAACGATCGCGGTGCCGTGTTGGTCATCGTGGAATACCGGAATGTCGCACTGCTCGATCAGGGCCTTTTCGATCTCGAAGCACTCAGGTGCCTTGATGTCTTCCAGGTTGATGCCACCGAACGTGATGGAAATGCGCTTGACGGTGTCGATGAACGCCTGCGGGCTTTCGGAATCGACTTCGATGTCGAAAACGTCGATGCCGGCAAAGCGCTTGAACAGCACGCCCTTGCCTTCCATGACTGGCTTGGAAGCCAATGGGCCGAGGTTACCCAGGCCCAGAATCGCGGTGCCATCGGAAATCACTGCAACCAGGTTGCCTTTGCCGGTGTACTTGTACGCCAGCTCTGGGTCACGGGCGATTTCACGTACGGGTTCGGCAACACCAGGGCTGTAGGCCAGCGACAGGTCGCGGGCAGTGGCAGTGGCTTTGGTGAGCTCTACACTCAGCTTTCCTGGACGAGGATGGGCATGGTATTCGAGAGCGGCAGTTTTCAAATCAGACATATCGGCATTCCGCTTTTACTGTTGGTCGACGGACCGCCGAGGATACGCGTGTCGTAAAGTCCCTACAAGACTGGGCAGTCACAGGTGTCAAGGGCCCTGGGCTACGACTTTTGGCCAAGAGCCACGGGATACAAGGGCTCAACTGTTCACAATCGAAATAAAAAATGTCTACAATTTTTTATTCAAAGCGCCGATTTCAGCATGCCGGGGTCGGTTATTGGCAACAGCCAGCGCGCTTGGCCTTTTTTCAGGCCGCCACGGCGGGCCCGATCCTGCACCCAACCGCGCGCCTCAAGGGTGCGGCCTTGCAGACCATCGAGCATGGCTGTATCGAACTGGCTGATCAGCTCGGGCGCAATACGCAATACCAGTGAACCCTGCAGTTCAATCCAGATTCCACCGCGATTGCGCTCGATCTTGCTGACCCGACCGGCCACCAGGGCAAACCCGGAGCGCTTGAGACTCGCCACGCTTTGCACCGGCGATTGGCGCCACAGGCCAAGCCGTGCCTGGCGGGCGCTGTTTTCGGCCGCCTGCTGGCAGGCAACCAGGTCTATATTCGGCGCCACGCCCACTTGGTACCCCAGGCCCTCGGCCAGCAGTTGCGCCTCCAGATTCTCGCCATTGGCGCCGTAGAGGTGAGCCAGGGTGCGCCCGTAATGGTCTTTGGCTTCGCGCCCCGCCACCAGGCCGACACGCCCATCGCTGGCCTTGACCAACGCCTGCAGGCGCTGGCGGGCGGCGACAGCGAATGGCTCGTCAGGGCGGCCCTTCTTGCCGGTTTCCGGCGCGTTGAGGCCGATCATGCGCACGCTGCGACCGTCCTTGAGGCGCACCGTGTCGCCATCCACCACACGCTGTACCTCGACGCGGACGACGGCTGCCGGCGCGGGGCAGAATGCATCGGCCTGAGCGGTCGCCAGCCAAATCCCAGGCACAAAAAAGGCGCCCACAAGGGACGCCTTTTTCAACAGCAGGTAAAAGCCCATAAGGCTCTTGAACCTTACTCTGCTGGAGTAGCAGCAGGCTTCTTGCCGAAAGCACCAAAGCGATCTGCGAAGCGCTGTACGCGGCCGCCGGTGTCCAGAGTTTTCTGCTTACCGGTGTAGAACGGGTGGCACTCGTTGCATACGTCAGTACCCAGTGGCTTGCACAGGTTCGAACGAGTTTCGAACTTGTTGCCGCAGCTGCAGGTGACTTCGATGGTTTCGTACGCTGGATGGATATCGGCTTTCATGGCACTTCCTCGGGCTAGCGTGCCGCCACTCGACACTATTGTCGAATACCGCACGTAATTAGGCCGCGGATTCTACCAGACCTTTTTAATCACGCAAGCGGCGGTAATGGTCGAAAACTCCCTTTCATCAGATATTCCTGACACACCGCCGTCAATGTGGGAGCCGGGCTTGCCCGCGAAGGCGGTGTGTCAGTCACTGCATCTGTTACTGCACTAGCGCTTTCGCAGGCAAGCCAGCTCCCACAAGATCCGATTCCAGTACTGGAGACGGGACACCCCCGGTCTGCTAGGCTCGCGCCCCTGCGCCACCGCTTGCCTTTATTGATGAGACTCCTCGCGTGCCCGACGCCATTTTGCGCCTAGCCCTGCCCTCACCCCTGCGCCGCCTGTTCGATTACCGGGCCCCGCCCGGCGTGTCGCGTGCGCAGTTGCAACCGGGCATGCGCGTGCGCGTGCCGTTCGGACGCCGGGAAATGATCGGCATTCTGGTGGAAGTCACCGACCACAGCGAAGTGCCTGCCGAAAAGCTCAAGCCGGCAATTGCCCTGCTCGACGCCACACCACCGCTGCCGCCCGCGCTGTTCAAGCTGTGCCTGTGGACCGCGCAGTATTACCAACACAGCCTGGGCGATACCTTGAGCTGGGCGCTGCCGGTGCTGCTGCGCCAGGGCGAACTGGCCGAAGCGCGCCAGGAGCGTTTCTGGTCGATGGTGCCCGGCGCACGCCTCGACGACCCGCGCATCGCCCGCGCCCCGCGCCAGCGTGAGGCCCTGGCCACCTTGGCGCAGCACCCCCACGGCGTGGCCCATCAGCTATTAAGCAAGCTGATGCTGAGCAAAGACAGCCTCGACCTGCTGCTGGCCAAGGGCCTGGTGCAAGTGGAAATCCGCAAGCACGCCCCGGACCCGCGCCACGAACACTGGCTGGCCCAGCCGGAGTTGCCGCTGAACCCCGAGCAACGCGCCGCGTATGAGGCGATTCGCGCCGGTTTCGACAGTTTCCACGCGTTCCTGCTGGCCGGCGTCACTGGCAGCGGCAAGACCGAGGTCTATTTGCAGCTGATCCGCGAAACCCTGCAGGCGGGCAAGCAGGCACTGGTGCTGATCCCCGAGATCAACCTGGGCCCGCAGACCGTGGCGCGTTTCGAGCAACGCTTCAATGCCCGAATCGCCTTGGTGCACTCGGCAGTCAATGACCGTGAACGCCTGGAGTCGTGGCTGGCGGCGCGGGATGGCGAGGCCGACATTATTATCGGCACGCGCTCAGCACTGTTCACGCCGATGAAAAACCCCGGGCTGATCATCGTCGACGAGGAGCACGATGGCTCCTATAAACAGCAGGAAGGTTTGCGCTACCACGCCCGCGACCTCGCGCTGGTACGCGCCCGCCAGGAAGACATCCCGATTGTGCTGGGCTCGGCCACGCCGTCCCTGGAAAGCCTGCACAACGCCTACACCGGCCGTTACGGGCTGCTGCGCCTGAACGAGCGTGCTGGCGGCGCCAAACAACCGCGCTTCCTGCGCCTGGACGTGAAAAGCCGCCCGCTGGACAGCGGTATTTCCGGCCCGATGCAACAGGCCATTGGCCAGACCCTGGCCGCCGGCCAGCAAGTATTGGTATTTCTCAACCGCCGCGGCTTTGCCCCGACGTTGCTGTGCCATGACTGCGGCTGGATGTCCGGGTGCGAGCGCTGCGATGCGCGCATGACGGTGCATCAGCGCCACGGCGAGTTACGCTGCCATCACTGCGGCCATGTGGAACGGGTACCGCGCCATTGCCCGCAGTGCGGCAAGGTGGACCTGCGGCCCGTGGGCGCCGGCACCGAGCGCGCCGAAGAACGCCTCGGCATTCTGTTCCCGGACTACCCGGTGCTAAGGGTGGACCGCGACAGCACGTCGCGCAAAGACGCCATGAACCAACTGTTCGCCACCATCCACAAAGGCCAACCGTGCATCCTGGTGGGCACGCAGATGCTTGCCAAGGGGCATCACTTCCCACGGGTGACCCTGGTGTCGATCCTGGATGCCGATGGCGGGCTGTTCTCCGGGGATTTTCGCGCCAGCGAACGCATGGCGCAGTTGATCGTGCAGGTGGCAGGACGCGCCGGGCGAGCCGAAGAGCCAGGCAGGGTGATTATCCAGACGCACCTGGCCGACCACCCGCTGCTGATTCAACTGACGGAACAAGGCCACTTTGCCTTCGCCGAACAGGCCTTGAGCGAACGCCGCGCCGCCGGCCTCCCGCCCTTTGCGCACCTGGCGCTGCTGCGTGCCGAAGCCCACAAACCCGGGCAGGCCGAAGGCTTTCTTGATGAGGCCTGCAGCGCCGCCGAACGTTTATTGGGCGAACTGGCCCTCAGTGGCATCGAACTACTCGGCCCGGTGCCAGCGCCCATGGAGCGGCGCGCCGGACGTTATCGCGCTCAGCTACTCTTGCAGGCAACCTCCCGCGCGCCGCTGCATCGGCTATTAAGTCGCTGGATGCTTGAGCTGGAGCAACTGCCCAGCGGTCGGCAGGTGCGATGGTCGTTGGATGTAGACCCGGTAGATTTGTATTGAGGGTAATTACGTCATCGCAGGCAAGCCAGCTCCCACATTATGAAATGTGAATACCCTTAAATGTGGGAGCGGGCTTGCCCGCGAAGAGGCCCGCAGGTCCGCCATATAGTCTGAACGGTTGGCAAGCCCGCCCTCGCCACGGATAATGCCCAGTTTTTCCACCTGCGCATCGCGCGCCGCCGCTTGCGGTCGAAAGAGAACACCATGAAAGACACCATTCGCCAGCTGATCCAACAAGCCCTCACCCAACTCGTCAACGAAGGTGTGTTGCCTGAAGGCCTGTCGCCGGCGATCCAGGTGGAGAACACCCGCGACAAGACCCATGGCGACTTCGCCAGCAACATCGCGATGATGCTGTCCAAGCCGGCCGGCATGAAACCGCGCGACCTGGCGGAAAAAATCATCGCCGCACTGCCGGCTGACGCCAGTATCACCAAGGCTGAAATTGCAGGCCCGGGCTTTATCAACTTCTTCCAGAACACCCAAGCCCTGGCTTCGCGCCTGGACGCTGCCCTGGCCGATGCCAAAATCGGCGCACACAAGGCGGGCGCTACCCAGCGCGTGGTCATCGACCTGTCGGCGCCGAACCTGGCCAAGGAAATGCACGTGGGCCACCTGCGCTCCACCATCATTGGCGACGGCGTGGCACGCGTGCTGGAATTCCTTGGCGACACCGTGATCCGCCAGAACCACGTGGGCGACTGGGGTACCCAGTTCGGCATGCTGATGGCCTACCTGCAGGAAAACCCGATCACCAGCAACGAGCTGGCCGACCTGGAAAACTTCTACCGCGCCGCCAAAAAGCGGTTTGACGAGTCCGAAGAGTTCGCCGACCGCGCCCGTGGCCTGGTGGTCAAGCTGCAGGCCGGCGACGAAGAGTGCCTGGCGCTGTGGAACCGCTTCCGTGAAATTTCCCTGTCCCATTGCCAGGAAATCTACGAGCTGCTCAACGTGAAACTGACCATGGCCGACGTGATGGGCGAAAGCGCCTACAACGACGACCTGATCAACGTGGTCAACGACCTCAAGGCCAAGGGCCTGTTGGTCGAGAGCAACGGCGCCCAGTGCGTGTTCCTCGAAGAATTCAAGACCGCCGACGGCGAGCCGCTGCCAGTGATCATCGTCAAGGCCGATGGCGGCTACCTCTACGCCACCACCGACCTGGCCGCCGTGCGTTACCGCAGTGGCGTGCTCAAGGCTGACCGTGCGCTGTACTTCGTCGACCAGCGCCAGGCCCTGCACTTCCAGCAGGTGTTCGAAGTGGCGCGTCGCGCCGGTTTCGTCACCCACCCGATGCACATGGAGCACATGGGCTTTGGCACCATGAACGGCGCCGATGGCCGCCCCTTCAAGACCCGCGACGGCGGCACCGTGAAGCTGATCGACCTGCTGACCGAAGCCCAGGAACGTGCCTACAACCTGGTGAAGGAAAAGAACCCGGAGCTGGCCGAGGCCGACCTGCGCAACATCGCCCGCGTGGTGGGCATTGGCGCGGTGAAATACGCCGATCTGTCCAAGCACCGCACCAGCGACTACAGCTTCAACTTCGACCTGATGCTCAACTTCGAAGGCAACACCGCGCCGTACCTGCTGTACGCCTACACTCGCGTGGCCGGGGTGTTCCGCAAGCTGGGCAAGGACTTCAGCGAAGTCGAAGGCCAGATCGCGCTGGACGCCGCCCACGAACAGGAACTGGCGGCCAAGCTCGCGCAATTTGGCGAGGTGCTCAACAGCGTTGGCGAAAAAGGCACGCCGCACATCCTGTGCACCTATTTGTACGAAGTGGCCGGCCTGTTCTCCAGCTTCTACGAGAACTGCCCGATCCTGACCGCCGACGACGAAGCCCAGAAACAAAGTCGCCTGCGCCTTGCCGCCTTGGCTGGACGCACCCTCAAGCAAGGCCTGGAACTCTTGGGCCTGGAAACTCTGGAGCGTATGTAAGTTGGCTGCCAAGAAAAAACCTGCACCCAAGCGCGGCGCCAGCCGCTACCAGGCCCCGGCGAAGCAACCGATTCCGGGTTGGTTGTGGATGGCCATCGGCCTTACGGTCGGCGCATTTATCGTGTTTCTGATGAAGCTGGAGCCCGGTCAGGGCGATGACGTCAAGCGCGTCAAACAGGAGCAGCAAAAGGCCACGAAAATCGCCGAAGCCAACAAGACCGCGCCGAGCCCGACCGCACCGGTAAAGCCCAAGTACGACTTCTACACGCTGCTGCCGGAATCGGAAGTGATCGTGCCGCCTGACGCCGTGCCGGAAAAAACCCTGCCGACGCCACAAGTGCCGACCACGCCGGTAACCCCAGCGGAAGCGGCGAAAATCGACACGGCGCGCGCTCAGGCCGCGTTGGCCGGT
This sequence comes from Pseudomonas sp. MF6751, assembly GCF_016613265.1. NCBI lineage: Bacteria > Pseudomonadati > Pseudomonadota > Gammaproteobacteria > Pseudomonadales > Pseudomonadaceae > Pseudomonas > Pseudomonas sp. MF6751. The sequence goes on along the minus strand of NZ_JAENSV010000009.1, from coordinate 16,490 downwards.
ATCACGCCGCCGCCAGCACCGCCAGTGGCTGCAACCAAGGCCGCGCCGGTGACCAAGTTCTTCCTGCAAGCGGGCTCGTTCCCGAAACAGGCGGATGCGGACCGTGTACGCGCACAGATCATTCTGTTGGGCCAATCGGTATCGGTTGAGTCCGGCACGGTGAAGGACGCGACCTGGTATCGCGTATTGGTAGGGCCGTTCAGCAACCGCGAACAGCTGACCGTGGCGCAAAAGCAATTGGCCGGCGCCGGGTTTAGCAACCTGTTGTTACAACAACGCCAGAGCCGCTGATCCAGCAGCCAAACCGGTTTTAATGTGGGAGCTGGCTTGCCTGCGATAGCGGTGTAACAGTCAATGTTTCAGTGACTGACACACCGCTATCGCAGGCAAGCCAGCTCCCACATTGGTTTGCAGCGTGCTCAAGTAAGTGTTGAACCCATAAACACCACTCGTCCGCCCTGCCTTCCTACGGTTGAAATCCCCCTCGCCACCCCCATATGAGTTTCCATCAGGGCATTTTCGCCCCGCTGCGTGGAGACTCTCCCCTTGACCACCATCGTTTCAGTACGTCGCCACGGCAAAGTTGTCATGGGCGGCGACGGCCAGGTTTCCCTGGGCAACACCGTGATGAAAGGCAACGCCAAGAAAGTGCGCCGCCTGTACCACGGCCAGGTGCTTGCCGGCTTCGCAGGCGCAACCGCCGACGCCTTTACCCTGTTCGAGCGTTTCGAAGGCCAGCTTGAGAAACACCAGGGCCACCTGGTGCGCGCCGCTGTGGAACTTGCCAAAGAATGGCGCACCGACCGCTCCCTCAGCCGCCTGGAGGCCATGCTCGCAGTTGCGAACAAAGACGCTTCCCTGATCATCACCGGCAACGGCGACGTGGTTGAACCCGAGCATGGCCTGATCGCCATGGGTTCAGGTGGCGGCTACGCCCAGGCTGCGGCCAGCGCGCTGTTGAAGAAAACCGACCTGTCGGCCCGGGAAATCGTCGAGACCGCCCTGGGTATCGCTGGCGATATCTGCGTGTTCACCAACCACAACCAGACCATTGAGGAGCAGGACCTCGCCGAATAAGCCCTGGGCTTATTCAGGCTTGAGGCCGCCAAACACTATGTCCATGACTCCCCGCGAAATCGTCCATGAACTCAACCGCCATATCATCGGCCAGGACGATGCCAAGCGCGCCGTTGCCATTGCGCTGCGTAACCGCTGGCGCCGGATGCAACTGCCGGAAGAACTGCGCGTTGAAGTAACGCCCAAGAACATCCTGATGATCGGACCTACCGGCGTCGGCAAAACCGAGATCGCCCGACGCCTGGCCAAATTGGCCAATGCACCGTTCATCAAGGTCGAAGCGACCAAATTCACCGAAGTCGGTTATGTGGGCCGCGATGTCGAGTCGATCATTCGCGACCTGGCTGACGCCGCCCTGAAGATGCTGCGCGAACAGGAAGTGACCAAGGTCAGCCATCGCGCCGAAGACGCCGCTGAAGAGCGTATCCTCGACGCCCTGCTGCCACCGGCACGCATGGGTTTCAACGAAGACGCCGCACCGTCGTCCGATTCCAACACCCGTCAGCTGTTCCGCAAGCGCCTGCGTGAAGGCCAGTTGGATGACAAGGAAATCGAGATCGAAGTGGCCGAAGTGTCCGGCGTGGATATCTCTGCCCCGCCAGGCATGGAAGAAATGACCAGCCAGTTGCAAAACCTGTTTGCCAACATGGGCAAGGGCAAGAAGAAAAGCCGCAAGCTCAAGGTCAAGGATGCGCTCAAGCTGGTGCGCGACGAAGAAGCCGGGCGCCTGGTCAATGAGGAAGAACTCAAGGCCAAGGCCCTGGAAGCGGTCGAGCAACATGGCATTGTGTTTATCGATGAGATCGACAAGGTGGCCAAGCGTGGCAACTCCGGCGGCGTGGATGTCTCCCGCGAAGGCGTACAGCGCGATTTGCTGCCGCTGATCGAAGGGTGCACGGTCAACACCAAGCTGGGCATGGTCAAGACTGACCACATCCTGTTTATCGCCTCCGGTGCCTTCCACCTGAGCAAGCCGAGCGACCTAGTGCCCGAGCTGCAAGGCCGCCTGCCGATTCGGGTGGAGCTCAAGGCACTGACGCCGGGCGACTTCGAGCGCATCCTCAGCGAACCGCATGCCTCGCTCACCGAGCAGTACCGCGAGCTGCTGAAAACCGAAGGGCTGGGTATCGAATTCCAGGCTGACGGTATCAAGCGCCTGGCGGAGATCGCCTGGCAGGTCAACGAGAAGACCGAGAACATCGGTGCCCGTCGCCTGCATACCTTGCTTGAGCGCCTGCTTGAGGAAGTATCTTTCAGCGCCGGCGACATGGCCGGTGCGCAGAATGGCGAAGCGATCAAGATCGATGCCGAGTATGTGAACGGTCACCTGGGCGAATTGGCGCAGAACGAAGATCTGTCTCGTTATATCCTGTAAGCCTCACTCAATGTGGGAGTGGCTTGTGTGGGAGCTGGCTTGCCTGCGATAGCATCACTGCAGTGTTCCTGAAACACCGAGGTGCCTGCATCGCGGGCAAGCCCGGCTCCCACATGGGTCCCTCCCACATTTTGAGCCGGTTCCTACAGGGTTATCTCCAATGTCGAAATTTCCTACCGCAGTAAACCTGCACAAAACCTCCAATACCCTCGGCCTGACCTACGGGCCAGACGAAACCTACCAGTTGCCCGCCGAATTCCTGCGGGTGCACTCCCCTTCTGCCGAGGTCCAGGGCCACGGCAAACCCATCCTGCAATTCGGCAAGCTCAACGTCCGGTTGATCAAGCTGGAACCCGCCGGCCAGTACGCACTGAAATTGACCTTCGACGACGGTCATGACAGCGGACTGTTCACCTGGGACTATCTCTATCAACTGGCCGTACGTCAGGACGCTCTATGGGCCGACTACCTGGCCGAGCTCAAAGCCGCTGGGAAAACCCGCGATCCGAGTGAGTCGGTCGTGCGGCTGATGCTCTAGCACAGGGGTCTTGCTGTTTAGAGCGCATTTTCTAATTTCATCTGTTTGAATGCCCTGTCGCGTGGCCAACGATTGGCCCGCTTGCGAAAAAAAATAAACTCGGGTAACCAATGGAGCTGGCAAGTTCCCTGCATTTGACGATGCGGTATCAACGGTCACCCGAGTCGCAGTACCAGGCTGGTGTCGTGTATCGAAATTGGGTGCGCAGCAATCGCCGGTACTCGTCTTTCGGACAATGGAGCGTCGTAGATGAGTAACAAGAATAACGATGACTTGAAACGCCAGGCCTCGGAAAACACCCTGGGGTTGAACCCGATCATCGCGTTACGCAAAAAGGATTTATTGGCCTCGGCCAAGATGGTGCTGACCCAAGCCATCAAGCAACCGTTGCACAGCGTCAAGCACGTCGCCCACTTTGGCGTTGAATTGAAGAATGTGATGTTCGGCAAATCCGCACTGGTGCCCGAGGGCGACGACCGTCGCTTCAACGACCCGGCCTGGAGCCAGAACCCGCTCTACAAACGTTATTTGCAGACTTACCTGGCATGGCGCAAGGAACTTCACGACTGGATCGACGACAGCAACCTGTCGGCACAAGACATCAGCCGCGGCCACTTCGTGATCAACCTGATGACCGAAGCCATGGCCCCCACCAACAGCGCGGCCAACCCGGCGGCGGTCAAACGCTTCTTTGAAACTGGCGGCAAAAGCCTGCTCGACGGTTTGTCTCACCTGGCCAAGGACATGGTGCACAACGGCGGCATGCCCAGCCAGGTCAACATGGGCGCCTTTGAAGTCGGCAAGACCCTGGGCACCAGCGAAGGCGCGGTGGTGTTTCGCAACGACGTGCTGGAGCTGATCCAGTACAAGCCCATTACCGAGCAGGTGCATGAGCGCCCGCTGCTGGTGGTGCCGCCGCAGATCAACAAATTCTACGTCTTCGACCTGTGCCCGGATAAGAGCCTGGCGCGCTTCTGCCTGCGCAATGGCCAGCAGACCTTTATCGTCAGTTGGCGCAACCCCACCAAGGCCCAACGCGAATGGGGCCTGTCGACTTATATCGAGGCGCTCAAGGAAGCAGTGGATGTGGTCACGGCGATTACGGGCAGCAAGGATGTGAATATGCTCGGTGCCTGCTCCGGCGGCATCACCTGCACCGCACTGTTGGGCCACTACGCGGCGCTGGGCGAGAAGAAGGTCAACGCCCTGACGCTGCTAGTGAGCGTGCTGGATACCACCCTGGACACCCAGGTGGCGCTGTTTGTGGATGAGCAGACCCTGGAAGCGGCCAAGCGCCACTCCTATCAGGCCGGCGTGCTGGAAGGCCGCGACATGGCCAAGGTATTTGCCTGGATGCGCCCCAACGATCTGATCTGGAACTATTGGGTCAACAACTACCTGCTGGGCAACGAGCCGCCGGTTTTCGACATCCTGTTCTGGAACAACGACACCACACGCTTGCCGGCCGCGTTCCATGGCGACCTGATCGAACTGTTCAAAAACAACCCACTGGTACGCGCCAACGCCCTGGAAGTGTGCGGCACGCCCATCGACCTCAAGCAGGTCACCGCCGATATCTATTCCCTGGCCGGCACCAACGACCACATCACGCCGTGGCAGTCCTGCTACAAGTCAGCGCAGTTGTTCGGCGGCAAGGTCGAGTTTGTACTGTCCAGCAGTGGGCATATCCAGAGCATCCTCAACCCGCCGGGCAACCCCAAGGCACGCTACCAGACCAGTGAGGGCCTGGCCGGCAGTGCGTTGGAGTGGCAGGAGAATGCGACCAAGCACACCGATTCGTGGTGGCTGCATTGGCAGGTGTGGCAGGCGGAGCGGGCGGGAAAACTGAAAAAAGCCCCGACGATATTAGGCAATAAAACCTATACCGCCGCGGAAGCGGCGCCGGGTACCTATGTACATGAACGCTAGGCATTCTTGTGATTGAAATCAGATCAGATGTGGGAGCTGGCTTGCCTGCGATAGCGATGGGCCTGCTAACTAATCGCGGCCTGAAAGAATGCCATCGCAGGCAAGCCAGCTCCCACACTGACCGAGTTCCTACAGACCAATAGCACCACTTCACAGGGCTTGAGCATGGCGCAACCGTTCATCTTTCGTACCATCGACCTGGATGGCCAGACCATCCGCACGGCGGTACGCCCGGGCAAGCCGCACTTGACCCCGCTGCTGATCTTCAACGGCATCGGCGCCAACCTTGAGCTGGTGTTTCCGTTCGTCCAGGCCCTGGACCCGGACCTGGAAGTGATCGCCTTCGACGTGCCCGGCGTGGGCGGTTCCTCGACGCCGAAGCGACCCTATCGCTTCCCCGGCCTGGCCAAACTCACCGCACGTATGCTCGATTACCTCGACTACGGCCAAGTGAATGCCGTGGGCGTGTCCTGGGGCGGAGCGCTGGCCCAGCAATTTGCGTATGACTACCCCGAGCGCTGCAAGAAATTGATCCTCGCGGCCACCGCGGCCGGGGCCTTCATGGTGCCGGGCAAGCCCAAGGTGTTGTGGCTGATGGCAAGCCCCAGGCGTTATATCCAGCCGTCCCACGTGGTGCGCATTGCACCGATGATTTATGGCGGTTCGTTCCGCCGAGATTCCAAACTGGCCGCCGAGCACGCCAGCAAAGTGCGCTCGGCCGGCAAGCTGGGCTACTACTGGCAGCTGTTTGCGGGCCTGGGCTGGACCAGCATTCATTGGTTGCACAAGATCCGCCAGCCCACCCTGGTGCTGGCCGGGGACGATGACCCGCTGATCCCGCTGGTCAACATGCGCATGCTCGCCTGGCGCATCCCCAATGCACAGTTGCACATCATCGATGACGGCCACCTGTTCCTGATCACCCGGGCCGAAGCCGTGGCGCCGATCATCATGAAGTTTCTGGAGGAGGAGCGCCTGCGCGCCGTGATACATCCGCGACCGGCGGTGTGAAGGAACACACCACCGCGCAACTTGCCAGGAACCGACTATGGTTCTGGATTGGCGTGCCTGCTTGATGACTTGACGAAGGAGTGTTGGCTCATGCGAGAAAGACCCGTGACGAACCCGGCGCCCACCCCCGCTGCGTTCATCAACGCGCAAAATGCGATCACCGGCCTGCGCGGCCGGGACTTGCTGTCGACCCTGCGTACCGTCGCCGCGCACGGCCTGCGCAACCCGGTGCACACCGCCCGCCACGCCCTGGCCCTGGGCGGCCAGTTGGGCCGCGTGCTGCTGGGTGAGACCGTGCACGAACCCAACCCCAGGGACCATCGCTTCAGCGACCCCACCTGGAAGCTCAACCCGCTGTACCGGCGCAGCTTGCAAGCCTATCTGAGCTGGCAAAAACAGACACGGCTGTGGATCGACGACAGCACCCTCAGTGACGATGATCGCGCCCGCGCGCAGTTCGCCTTCGCCCTGCTCAACGATGCTGTCTCCCCTTCCAACACCCTGCTCAACCCGCTGGCGATCAAGGAGCTGCTCAACTCCGGCGGCAACAGCGTGGTGCGCGGCGTGAGCAACTTGTTCGAAGACCTGCTGCACAACAACGGTTTGCCGCGCCAGGTCAGCAAGCACGCCTTTGAAGTGGGCAAGACCGTGGCGACCACCCCCGGTTCGGTGGTGTTTCGCAACGAACTGCTGGAGCTGATCCAGTACAAGCCCATGAGCGAAAAACAATACGCCAAGCCGCTGCTGGTAGTGCCGCCGCAAATCAACAAGTACTACATCTTCGACCTGAGCCCGGCCAACAGCTTTGTGCAATACGCACTGAAAAACGGCCTGCAGACCTTTATGGTCAGCTGGCGCAACCCGGACGTGCGGCATCGCGAATGGGGCCTATCCACCTACGTGGCGGCGCTGGAAGAAGCGCTCAACGTATGCCGGGCCATCACTGGCGCCCGCGAGGTCAACCTGATGGGCGCCTGCGCCGGCGGCCTGACCATCGCCGCGCTGCAAGGCCACCTGCAAGCCAAGCGCCAGTTGCGGCGCATCTCCAGTGCCAGTTACCTGGTAAGCCTGCTGGACAGCCAGATCGACAGCCCCGCAACATTGTTCGCTGATGAACAAACCCTGGAAGCCGCCAAGCGCCGCTCCTACCAGCAAGGCGTGCTGGATGGCCGCGACATGGCCAAGATATTTGCCTGGATGCGTCCCAACGACCTGATCTGGAATTACTGGATCAATAATTACCTGCTGGGCAAGGAACCGCCGGCGTTCGACATCCTGTACTGGAACAACGACAACACGCGCCTGCCCGCCGCCCTGCACGGCGACCTGCTGGACTTCTTCAAGCACAACCCCCTGAGCCATCCCGGTGGGCTGGAGGTATGCGGCACACCCATCGACTTGCGCAAGGTCTCGGTGGACAGCTTCAGCGTGGCCGGCATCAACGATCACATCACGCCGTGGGACGCGGTGTACCGCTCCACGCAACTGCTGGGTGGCGAGCGGCGCTTTGTGCTCTCCAACAGCGGGCATATCCAGAGCATTCTCAACCCACCGGGCAACCCCAAGGCCAACTACGTCGAGAACCTCAAGCTGAGCAGCGACCCACGGGCCTGGTATTACGACGCCCAGCACGTCGAAGGCAGTTGGTGGCCACAATGGCTGGAGTGGGTACAACAACGCTCCGGCGTACAACGCGAAACCCTCACCGCCCTGGGCAACCAGAATTACCCACCGATGGAAGCGGCGCCGGGTACTTACGTGCGCGTGCGCTGAGCTCAGCAATCAACTTTAAGAAGACTGGATGAAGACCCGCGACCGTATCCTTGAATGCGCCCTGCAGTTGTTCAACCACAAGGGCGAACCGAACGTATCGACCATGGAGGTGGCCAATGAGATGGGGATCAGCCCCGGCAACCTCTACTACCACTTCCATGGCAAGGAGCCGTTGGTGCTGGGGCTGTTCGAGCGCTTTCAGTGTGAGCTGGCGCCACTGCTGGACCCTCCTGCGGATGCGCAACTGGAAGCTGAGGACTACTGGCTGTTTTTGCACCTGATTGTCGAGCGCATGGCCCACTATCGGTTCCTGTTCCAGGACTTGTCGAACCTGGCGGGGCGCTTGCCCAAGCTGGCCAAGGGGATCCGTCACTTGCTCACGGCGCTCAAGCGCACCTTGGCGTCATTGCTTGCGCGGCTGAAGGCGGCAGGGCAACTGGTCAGCGATACCCAGGCGTTGGGGCAACTGGTGGAGCAGATCACCCTGACATTGCTGTTTTCGTTGGATTACCAACGGATTCTGGACCGTGAAGGTGAGGTACGGGTGGTGGTGTACCAGATCATGATGCTGGTGGCGCCGCATCTGCTGCCAACGGCGCGGCAGGCGACCGAGCGGTTCGCACTCAAATATCTGGATGACCTGGATTGAAGTGTGGGAGCGGGCTTGCTCGCTCCCACATTGGAAATGCGGCGTTTCTTGGATCTTCATAAAAAACGCCCAATCTTCGCAGACCGGGCGTTTTATGTGCCCCGTAAAAATCAGGACTGACTGGATGGCGTCGGGGTAACCGGCGTTGCAGTCGGGGTAGCAGCCGCATGCGTCGGCGCGGACACCGAATTGGCGGTAGAAGCGGCCGGTGCTGGTGCCGTGGCTGGCTTGGCCGCCGCGGCAGGCTTTGCGGCTGCCGGTTTTTTCGCTACCGCAGGCTTTTTGGCCGCTGCAGGCTTGGCAGCTGGTTTCGCAGCGGCGGGCTTGGCAGCAGGTTTAGCGGCAGCGGTTTTAGCCGCAGGTTTGGCAGCCGGTTTAGCCGCAGGTTTCGCGGCGGCTTTAGCGGCCACTGGCTTAGCGGCAGGCTTGCTGGCCGGTTTGGCGGCAGCAGTTTTAGCCGCTGGCTTGGCCGCAGGTTTCGCCGCGGCTTTGGCCGGCGCTTTTGCAGCAGGTTTTGCAGCCGGTTTGGCGGCGGCTTTAACCAGAGGCTTGGCGGCAGTTTTGGCGGCGGGTTTTGCAACTGCGGTTTTAGCTGCTGGTTTGGCCGCCGGTTTTGCTGCAGGCTTGGCGGCGGCGGTCTTGGCGGGAGCCGCTTTGGCGCCGGTGAGTTTTTCGATTTGCTTGGTCAAGGTATCGACCTTGCTGTGCAGCGCCTTCAACTCCGCCTTGCTCGGTACGCCCAGTCGCGAAATAGCACTGTTGAGGCGTTTGTCGAAAGTCTCTTCCAACTTGCCCCAGGTATCCGAAATGCTCGACTTGGCGGAACCCGCGCTCGCCTTGGCAGCGTCGACTTTTTTACCAACCGTGCTCTTGGTCAACTTCTCGGCTTTCTCGCCGTCTTTAACCAGGGTCTCGAAGAGTTTGCTGCCGTCACTGTCGATCTTCGAGTACACGCCTAAACCAGCGAGCCAGATTTTGCGGGAATATTCTTCAACTTTCCCGACCCACGAGCTGCCTTCTTTCTGAGTAGTCTTTTTAACAGCCATCCCGATGTCTCCTTAGTGTTTACGCGCGACACGTTCGAGCAATGCCGTCAGCTCTTCGAGCTTAGCAGAGAGTGTCTCCACGTCATGTTTAGACGCAATGCCGATCCGATTCAAGGCACTGGCGACACGAGTATCAAAAGCTTTTTCAACTTTATCCAGTTGAACTTCAACCAGGCCTTTGACGCCGGAGACGTTACTCTTTACTTGGTCAATCTGACTGTTGGCGGCATCAAGTTGTTCAACTACAACTTTTTTACCTTTACTTTCAACACGTTGACCGCTCCTAACGAGTTCCTTGAAGTACTCGCCGCCTTCGCTGCCGACCTTGGCATAGGCGCCAAGACCCGCCAGCCAGATCTTGCGGGCGTAGCTTTTAACCTCACTCAGGGGGGTGGTCTGAACGTCGATTTTTTTCTTCAAAATAACTTTGGCCATGGTGCACCTCACACAGAATTGGGTGGCGGACGGCCCGCAAGAGTTGAGGGCTTGGGCACAAAGTAAGGTTTAAAATTAGAATCGGCACCCTAAGCACAGCCCTATCAGGCCAGGGCCTTATCCAGGGCTTTTTCGATTTCGGACTTGATCGTGCCACTCATGGCCGACATCAACAGGCCAAGTTCCACATCAATGCGCAGCGAATCATCGGCCACCAACACTGTGCCTTTAACCCCGGAGCGCTTGAGCTTCAGGGTGTCGCCAGCCCACGAAGACTCCACCCCATATTTATCCTCGAGTTTGCGCGCCAATTGCTCCGCCTTGGCCCGTGCCTGTTCTTTTCCCAGGGTGTGTTCACGCTCAACGGTAATACGGGCCATTGCAATGACTCCTCTTTATAACGACTCAGAACACCCGCCATGCGGCAAAAGGTCTCGATGAGCGTCTATCTTACCTGCAGCCTTGCCAAGACAAAGCAGGCCTTGGGGATTATCATGTCCCGCATTCTCTTTTGGTGACAGCGATATGACTGATCAGCGCAAAGGCAGCGATGCCGAACCCACCACTCACTTCGGCTTCAAGAACGTCCCGGAAAGCCAAAAGGCGGAAAAAGTCGCTGAGGTGTTCCACTCCGTGGCGGCCAAGTACGACCTGATGAACGACGTGCTCTCCGGCGGCATGCACCGCCTGTGGAAGCGCTTCACCATTGAGTTGTCGGGCGTACGCACCGGCAACCGGGTGCTGGACATCGCCGGTGGCACCGGCGACCTGGCGGCCAAGTTCTCCAAGCTGGTTGGCCCCACCGGCCAGGTGGTATTGGCCGATATCAACGGCTCGATGCTCAAGGTTGGCCGCGACCGCCTGCTCGACAAAGGCGTGGCCGGCAATATCGAGTTCGTCCAGGCCGATGCCGAGAAGCTGCCGTTCCCAGACAACCATTTCGACTGCGTGACCATCGCGTTCGGCCTGCGTAACGTGACTCACAAGGAAGACGCGATCCGCTCGATGCTGCGCGTACTCAAGCCGGGTGGCCGCCTGCTGGTGCTGGAATTCTCCAAGCCGACCAACGCGCTGATGTCCAAGGTCTACGACACCTATTCATTCGCCTTCATGCCACTGATGGGCAAGCTGATCACCAACGACGCCGAGAGCTACCGCTACCTGGCCGAGTCGATCCGCATGCACCCGGACCAGGAAACCCTGAAGTCGATGATGGTGGAGGCCGGTTTCGACCGCGTGACCTACCACAACATGACGTCCGGCATCGTCGCCCTGCACCGCGGCATCAAGCCCTGATGCTGCTGCAAGGTCTTCTCGCCAGCGTTGAGCACGGTCTCAACCGTGTACTGCGCCTGGACAGCACCGCCCTGGCGCGGCTCGCGCACCTGACCGGCAAAGTCATTGCCGTCGATTGCCGCAGCCCCGCCGTGCAGCTGTTTATCCTGCCCAGCGATGAAGGCCTGCTGCTCGCCACCCAATGGGCCGCTGAAGCCGATTGCACCTTGCGTGCGCCGGCCTCCAGCCTGTTGCACCTGGCGCTGAGCCGCAACAAGACTGCCATCCTCCACAGCCCCGAGGTGGAGCTGGAAGGCGACAGTGCGGTGCTGATGGACCTGGCCGCCGTGCTGCAAGACCTGGAGCTGGACTGGGAATATGAACTGTCGCGCTGGATCGGCCCCGTCGCCACCCAGTTGATCAGCGGGCACCTGCGCAGCCGCTCGCGCTGGTACCAGCAAGGGTTCGCCAGCCTCAACCAGAACCTTGCCGAATACCTGAGCGAAGAATCGCGCACCCTGGTCGGGCAGCGGGAAGCGCAAGCGCGCTTTCGCGAGCTCGACAAGGCCAAAATCGACCTGGAACGCCTCGAGGCCCGCTTCGAGCGCTTGAGCCGTTCCCTTGATCCAAGCGATAACGCATGAAGTTGCTCGCCGTCCGCCGTTTGTTTCGTATCCAGCGCGTCGTAATCCGCTACCGTCTTGATGACCTGCTGTTTGCCCTGCCCTTGCCGTGGTTCCTGCTGGCGGTGCGTTATGTGCTGCCGTGGCGCTGGTTGCCCCGCAAGCCATCGCCGTTGAGCCGTGGCGCCAGCCTGCGCCTGGCGTTGCAGGATCTGGGGCCGATCTTCATCAAGTTCGGGCAGATCCTCTCCACCCGCCGCGACCTGTTGCCCGAAGACATCGCCGACGAGCTGATGCTGCTGCAAGACCGCGTGCCGCCGTTCGATTCGCAGCAATCGATGGCGCTGATCGAAGAACAGCTGGGCCAGAAGATCAGCGAGGTGTTCAGCCGCTTCGACGTCGAGCCCCTGGCCTCGGCGTCAGTGGCGCAAGTGCACGCCGCGCAGCTCAAGACCGGCGAAGAAGTGGTGGTGAAAGTCATTCGCCCAGGCCTCAAGCCGATCATCGGCCAGGACCTGGCATGGCTGTTTATCCTCGCCCGCGCCGCCGAACGCTTCTCCGCCGATGCGCGCCTGCTGCACCCGGTGGATGTGGTCGCCGACTACGAAAAAACCATCTACGACGAACTCGACCTGCTGCGCGAAGCGGCCAATGCCAGCCAATTGCGACGCAACTTCGAAGGCTCGCAACTGCTGTATGTGCCGCAGGTGTATTGGGACTGGTGCCGGCCAAAAGTGCTGGTTATGGAGCGCATCTACGGCGTGCAGGTCACCGACCTCGCGACCCTGGCCGACCAGCGCACCGACATGAAGATGTTGGCAGAACGCGGTGTGGAGATTTTCTTCACCCAAGTGTTCCGCGACAGTTTCTTCCACGCCGACATGCACCCGGGCAACATCTTCGTCAGCACCGTCAACCCGTGGAGCCCGCAGTACATCGCCATCGACTGCGGTATCGTCGGCAGCCTCACCCCGGAAGACCAGGATTACCTGGCGCGCAACCTGTTTGCCTTCTTCAAGCGCGACTATCGCCGTGTGGCGCAGTTGCACATTGATTCGGGTTGGGTGCCAGCGGAAACCAAACTCAACGAATTCGAAGCGGCGATCCGCACCGTGTGCGAGCCGATCTTCGAAAAACCGTTAAAGGATATTTCGTTCGGCCAAGTGCTGATGCGCCTGTTCCAGACCGCGCGGCGCTTCAATATGGAAGTGCAGCCGCAACTGGTGCTGTTGCAGAAGACCCTGCTGAACATCGAAGGCCTGGGCCGCCAGCTCTACCCGGACCTCGACTTGTGGAACACCGCACAACCCTTCCTGGAACGCTGGATGCGCGAGCGCATGAGCCCGAAAACCATGCTGGGCAACCTGCACAGCCAGTTCGAGCAACTGCCGCACCTGGCCAACATGACCCGCGACCTGCTGGAGCGCATGTCCCAGCCCCATGCCAAGGACCCTGAGCCACCGTGGCGCAAGCGCAAGGACGACTGGTTCCTGCGCCTGCTCGGTGCCGCGCATCTGGTGGGCGGCGTGATGCTGGCGATTGGTGGGCCATTGAACCAACTAGGCCACTGGCCAGCGGGCATCATGGTCGCCGTGGGTGTTTATCTGATCGTGCGTCGATAGCCAATCCGGTTATACACTGTCGCAAATTGCCGGAGCCGAACATGAAAAACTGGCTGGATGAGATCAAGTGGGACAGTGACGGCCTGGTGCCGGCCATTGCCCAGGACTACAAGACCGGGCGCGTGCTGATGATGGCATGGATGAACCGCGAGGCCCTGAGCCTCACCGCCGCCGAGCAGCGCGCCATCTACTGGTCACGTTCGCGTGGCAAACTGTGGCGCAAGGGCGAAGAATCCGGGCACGTGCAGACCCTGCACGAGCTGCGCCTGGACTGCGATGCCGACGTGGTGATCCTCAAGGTCGAACAGATCGGCGGCATTGCCTGCCACACTGGCCGCCACAGTTGCTTCTATCGCGTGTTCGAGAATGGCGAATGGAAGGTTGTGGAGCCGGTGCTCAAAGACCCGCACGCCATCTACCCAGCAGGACACTGAACATGAGCGATACCCTGAACCGTGTGGCCCAGGTGCTGGAAGACCGCAAAGGCGCGGATGCCGACAGCTCCTACGTCGCCAGCCTGTACCACAAGGGCCTGAACAAGATTCTGGAAAAACTCGGCGAAGAATCCGTCGAGACCATCATTGCGGCCAAGGACGCGCAAATCAGCGGTGATTACAGCGATGTAATCTATGAGACCGCAGACTTGTGGTTCCATAGCCTGGTGATGCTCGCCCAACTGGGGCAGCACCCACAGGCCGTGCTGGATGAACTGGACCGTCGCTTCGGCTTGTCCGGACACGCCGAGAAGGCCTCGCGCCCGTCCGCCTGAATAACTGAGACTTGAGGATTTGAAGCATGGGCATTTTTGACTGGAAACACTGGATTGTCATTCTGGTGGTGGTGGTATTGGTGTTCGGCACCAAGAAGCTCAAGAACCTGGGCACCGATGTGGGCGAGTCGATCAAGGGCTTTCGCAAAGCCATGAACGATGATGAAAAGCCGGCCGAGCCAAGCGCCAACCCGGTGCCACCGGCCCAGCCTGTTCACCCGCAGGCCACCCAGCCGATCACCGAGCGCCGTACCTTCGACGTGCAGGCTGAAAAGGTCCAAGAGCCGACCCGCAAAGACTCGTGAGCACTGACTAATGTTTGGTATCAGCTTCTCTGAACTGCTGCTCGTCGGCCTGGTGGCCCTGCTGGTACTGGGGCCAGAACGCCTGCCCGGTGCCGCACGCACCGCCGGCTTGTGGATCGGGCGCCTCAAGCGCAGTTTCAACGCGATCAAACAGGAAGTTGAACGGGAAATCGGTGCCGACGAAATCCGTCGGCAATTGCACAACGAGCACATCCTCTCGTTGGAGCAGGAAGCCCGCAAGATTCTTTCCCCGGTGCAAGAGCCGGCCAAGCCGGTAACGCCGGTGGCCGAGCACAGCATCGCGCCAGCCCCTGTGGCCGACGCCACATCGGCAGCGCCCGCCCCACCGACGCCTGCGCCGACGCCCGTCGCGTCGCCCGCGCCCCATGACCCTACATTGCCGCCGCGAGCCCCATGAGCGCTGATAAACCGGAAAACGACCAGCACATGCCGCTGGTCTCGCACCTCACCGAGCTGCGAACCCGCCTGCTGCGTTGCGTGGCGGCGATCTTCATCATCTTTGCCGGGCTGTTCGCCTTTACCCAGCAGATCTACACCTTCGTCTCGACGCCCCTGCGCCAGTACCTGCCAGCCGGCGCGACGATGATCGCCACCGATGTGTCGTCGCCGTTCCTGACCCCCTTGAAGCTGACCATGATGGTCTCGCTGTTCCTGGCGATCCCGGTGATCCTGCATCAGATCTGGGGCTTTATCGCGCCGGGCCTGTACAAGCATGAGAAGCGCATCGCTGTGCCGTTGCTGGTGTCGAGCATCCTGCTGTTCTACACCGGCATGGCCTTCGCCTACTTCCTGGTGTTCCCGCTGATCTTCAAGTTCTTCGCCGCCGCCACCCCGGCCGGCGTGGAAATGATGACCGATATCACCAGCTACCTCGATTTCGTGATGACGCTGTTCTTCGCCTTTGGCGTGGCGTTCGAAATTCCGGTAGCGGTAGTGTTGCTGGTGTGGATCGGCGTGGTCGACGTCAAGTACCTGAAAAAGATCCGCCCGTACGTGATCATCGGCTGCTTCGTGGTCGGCATGATCCTCACGCCACCGGACATCTTCTCCCAGACCTTGCTGGCAGTGCCGATGTGGATGCTGTTCGAAGTGGGCATCCTGTTCAGCGGCCTGATCAGCAAGCGTGGCGAACACCCGGATGACGCGCCTGCCGACGACGACCAACCGCCAGCGACCCAGCCGTGAACCTGCTGCTGCTCGAAGAGGCCGACTTTATCGCGGCCGACCGCGTAGTGCTGCGTGATCGTCGCCTGGTGCATATGCAGGAGGTTCACCGCGCCGCCGTCGGTGACACCCTGCGTGTGGGCCGCATTGGCGGGCTGATGGGCAATGCCCAACTGCTGCGCCTGGAAGCCGCTGAAGCCGAACTGCAAGTGAGCTTCGACCAACCGCCACCGAGCAAACTACCCCTGACCTTGCTGCTGGCCCTGCCTCGCCCGAAGATGCTGCGCCGGGTGCTGCAAACCGTGGCGGCCATGGGCGTGCCCAAGGTGATACTGGTCAACAGCTACCGCGTGGAAAAAAGCTTCTGGCAAACCCCGTTCCTGGAGCCGGAAGCGGTGCGCGAGCAACTGATTCTCGGCCTGGAACAAGCGCGGGACACGTTGCTGCCCGAGATCATTATCGAGAAACGCTTCAAGCCGTTTGTGGAAGATCGTCTGCCGGCCATGGCGGCTGGCACCTTGGGCCTGATCGGCCATCCGGGCGATTACCCGTCCTGCCCCCGAGCCCTCGAGGAACCGGTGACCCTCGCGATCGGCCCGGAAGGCGGCTGGATTCCCTATGAAGTGGACCTGCTGACCAAGGCCGGTTTGCAGCCGGTGCAACTGGGTGCACGTATTTTACGCGTCGAAACCGCCGTAACGGCCCTGCTCGCCCGCCTGTTCTAACCCCCCGACTGATCGTTCCCATGCTCTGAACTGACCCCCAAAGGTTGGACACAACCTTGGGGGTGTCATGGGTAAGTACACAGAGCAAGCAAAACTCGCAGCCGTGCAGGACTATTGTTCCGGTAGCGCGGGTTTGAGGGATGTTGCACACCG
>NZ_JAENSV010000089.1:0-3079 GCF_016613265.1 Pseudomonas sp. MF6751 | reverse complement strand
ATTCAACTGAGCCACCGCTATCGCAGGCAAGCCAGCTCCCACACTGGTTGTGGGTTGCCCACAGAATCGGCACCAGGCATAGATCCCTGTGGGAGCGGGCTTGCCCGCGATGGCGGCGTGTCAGTCACTGAATATTCAACTGAGCCACCGCTATCGCAGGCAAGCCAGCTCCCACAAGAATAAAGATCTCACGGTCTCAAAACACCGACCACCCAATCCGCTCACTCAACAATTCCAACGCCTTCATCCCCGCCAGCGAGTTGCCCGCTGCGTTCAACTCCGGCGACCACACGCATACCGTGAACTGCCCCGGCACCACCGCGACGATCCCGCCGCCGACCCCGCTCTTGCCCGGCAGGCCCACGCGGTAGGCAAAATTGCCCGCCTCGTCATAAAGCCCGCTGGTGGCCATGATCGAGTTCACTTGCTTGGTCTGGCGCGCCGTCAGCACCTGCTCGCCACTGTGGGCACTCACGCCTTCATTGGCCAGGAAGCTGAACGCTCGGGCCAGGTCCAGGCAGCTCATCTGCAACGCGCAATAGTTGAAGTAGCTGTGCAGCACCGCGTCCACATCGTTATGAAAGTTGCCGAACGACTTCATCAGGTAGGCCATGGCCGCATTGCGCGCACCATGCTGGGCTTCAGATTCGGCCACGACGCTGTTGACCAGGATCTGCGGGTTGCCCGACAGGCGCCGTACAAAGTCGCGCATCGACAGAATCGGCACGGCGAAGCGCGACTGGTTGATGTCGCAAATCACCAGCGCGCCAGCGTTGATAAAGGGGTTGCGCGGGCGGCCACGTTCGAATTCCAACTGCACCATGGAGTTGAACGGCTGCCCCGAGGGCTCGTGGCCCAAGCGTTCCCAGATGGTTTCGCCGCCATGGTCGATGGCCTGCACCAGGCTGAATACCTTGGAAATGCTCTGCACCGAAAACAGCGTGTCGGCATCACCGGCGCAGTAGGCCGCGCCATCGTTACCGTATACCGCGATGCCGAGTTGGTTGGCGGGCACGTCGGCCAGCGCGGGAATGTAATCGGCGACTTTGCCGAGGCCGATCAAAGGGCGCACTTCGTCGAGGATCGACTCCAGCAGCGCCTGCATAGCTTGTCCTGTCATCTTTGTTTGAATCAGTGATAAACGAGGCGCGGAGGATACTTCAGTGGGCGCGCAACACCCACACAATCTCTACCACCCGTTCGGCAATCACCACGTAGATCAGGATCAACAACAGTTGCAACGCCAAGTGATAACGCAATTTGGCCAGGCGGCGAATGCCGTCGCTGACGTTCAACAGCATCAGCACCGTCGACAGCACAATCAAGCCCCAGCCCGCGACGCTGGAGGCGAAGATACCGATCAGCAAGTCGCGCGGCCCCACCAGCGCATTGGTCCCCGCCGCAAACAACAGCGCGCAGACCAACAGGTTTTTAACATTGTCGAAAATTTGCGTGCTCAGGTCGTTTTCCAGCAACGCCAGGTACCGCGTCCATAAAGTGCGCATGCTTGAGTACCGAGTGGGAAGGCTCGTCAATCAAGGTAGTTCAATTGTGGACGCTGTCGAGCTTTGGCCAGGCTCAGAAATACGCCACATCCGACACTTCTGCATCCAGCACATCCTGGGCCAACGCCCAGGCGCGATCCTTGGACTCCACCACCAGCAGCGGGTAACCCCAGGCCTTGCCGAACGTCACGGCAAAGGGCTTGAGGGCCAGGCGCTTGGCAGCGCTGGGCTCCACCTGGATCATGCCTTTGACGTAAGCGCGCAAGGCAGCCTTGTTTTTCTTCATCCAGATAGAAGCGCGCTTGCGCTCTTCGTGGGCGTGTTCGTGATTGTTCTCATCCACGGCTTTTTCGTGCAGCAGCAAGAAGGGCTGCTCACGCGCCAGCAGACGTTCGAATGTCAGGAAGGCGTCTTCCGGCGCTCCCTCGCTAGGCGCGTCGAAAAAGATTTTCACCACCGGGAAAGTTGAACTGTCGAGTCGCATGGCAAAGCTCCTTTGATGAGATTGGTTCTCATCATAGGGCGCATGACGCTGGACAGCATTGCATAGAATAGCCAGAATATTTCGCAATCCAGCCAAGGCAGTTATCAGCATGGTTCATCACCGCCTCGACCAATACGACCCCTGCCGGGTCCGCGACGCCGCCGCGATCCCTCGCTCGATTGTTGCAGTGGGCGCCTCGAGTACGTCCGAACGCTGGGAACATACCCCTCACCACCATCAACACGGGCAATTGATCTACACCTTGCGCGGCGTGGTGCATTGCGTGATCGAGGCGGGTATCTGGATCGTGCCGCCGCAATGCGCATTGTGGATTCCCGGCGGTGTGACCCACGCGGCCCGTGGCGCTGGCGAAGCAGATGTCTATTGCCTGTTGATCAACCCGGACGCCGCCAGCGCCCTGCCCCGGCAATGTTGCACGCTGTCGGTGTCGCCATTGCTGCACGAATTGATCGGCAAGGCGGTCAGCTTCCCGCAGCTCTACGACGAAGACGGCGCCCAGGGCCGGCTGGTGGCGACGTTACTCGACGAGTTGGCCCTGGCCCCCATCGAAGCCCTGCATTTGCCGATGCCCCAAGACCCCCGCTTGCATCGGCTGGCCAACAGCTTATTGGCCAACCCCGGCGATAAATCTACCTTGGGCGAATGGGCCGTGCGCATCGGCATGAGCGAACGCAGCATGACCCGCCTGCTGCTGGAAGAGATCGGCCTGAGCTTCGGTCGCTGGCGCCGGCAGTTGCATGTAATCCTTTCACTACAGCGCCTGGCCAACGGCGAGAGTGTGCAGAGCGTGGCGCTGGACCTGGGTTATGAAAATGCCAGCGGGTTTATCACCATGTTCCGCAAGGCCATGGGCCAACCGCCAGCCCGTTACCTGGCGGACCGTGCCAGTACCGTCGGGCCGCACAGCAACGCGTCAACTATCGCCTTGACGTGAGGTTTTGATGATCGTTCCCACGCTCTGAACTGACCCCACAAAGTTGGACGATTTTCTATCTATGCCTGAGCGGCCTGAATTCTGTATTCAACAGGACTCAGGCCGTTTAGCTTCAGTCTGATACGCGAGTGATTG
>NZ_JAENSV010000088.1:0-5338 GCF_016613265.1 Pseudomonas sp. MF6751 | reverse complement strand
GGCAAGCCAGCTCCCACATTGGATCGCAGGGCATCAGTTATATCTGTGTCGGCTGCCAGGCCGTCACGGGAGCAAGCTCCCTCGCCACAGATTTAGCGTCGTGCCGAAGTTGTGTAGATACCTATGCCGCGATGAGGCCAGCCCAGGCAAAAAAAAATACCCCGGCCTTGCGACCGGGGTATCTCTTATGCAACTGACGACTTAGTGATTAACCGCCCCACTCGCCCCCAGGCCAGTCTGCGAACGCACAAACTGTGGGAAGTACAGCGCACGCTCTTTCTCTGCCGCCGCCGATTTGTCGGTGATGGAGAAGAACCAGATGCCGATGAACGCAATGATCATCGAGAACAGCGCCGGGTACTCGTACGGGAAGATCGCCTTTTCATGGTGCAGGATCGACACCCAGATGGTCGGGCCGAGGATCATCAGGCCCACGGCACTGATCAAGCCCAACCAGCCGCCAATCATGGCGCCACGGGTGGTGAGGTTTTTCCAGTACATGGAAAGCAGCAGCACCGGGAAGTTACAGCTGGCGGCAATCGAGAACGCCAGGCCGACCATGAACGCGATGTTCTGGCTTTCGAACAGGATACCCAAACCAATCGCCAGCACAGCCAGGGCGATGGTGGTGATCTTCGATACGCGAATTTCATCCTTCTCGTTGGCCTTGCCTTTCTTGATCACGCTGGCATACAGGTCATGGGACACCGCCGAAGCACCCGCCAGGGTCAGGCCGGCAACCACCGCCAGGATGGTGGCAAACGCCACGGCCGAGATAAAGCCCAGGAAGATACTGCCGCCCACCGCGTTGGCCAGGTGCACCGCGGCCATGTTATTGCCACCGAGCAAGGCGCCCGCTGCATCCTTGAACGCCGGGTTGGTGCTGACCAGCAGGATCGCACCGAAACCGATGATGAAGGTCAGGATATAGAAGTAGCCGATGAAGCCGGTTGCGTACAGCACGCTCTTACGCGCTTCCTTGGCGTCGCTTACCGTGAAGAAGCGCATCAGGATGTGCGGCAGGCCGGCGGTACCGAACATCAGTGCCAGGCCCAGCGAGAACGCCGAGATAGGGTCTTTCACCAGGCCGCCGGGGCTCATGATCGCCTCACCTTTAGGGTGAACCTTGATCGCCTCGGAGAACAGCATGTTGAAGTCGAAGTTGACGTGCTTCATCACCATCAGCGCCATGAACGAGGCACCGGACAGCAACAGTACCGCCTTGATGATCTGCACCCAGGTGGTCGCCAACATGCCGCCGAACAGCACGTACAGGCACATCAGGATACCCACCAGGATCACCGCCACATGGTAATCAAGGCCAAACAGCAGCTGGATCAGCTTGCCCGCGCCAACCATCTGCGCGATCAGGTAGAACGCCACCACCACCAGCGAGCCACACGCCGACAGGCTGCGGATCTGGGTTTGCCCCAGGCGATAGGACGCCACGTCGGCAAAGGTGTATTTGCCCAGGTTACGCAAGCGCTCGGCGATCAGGAACAGAATGATCGGCCAGCCAACAAGGAAGCCGATCGAGTAGATCAAGCCGTCGTAGCCGGACGTGAACACCAGCGCGGAAATGCCCAGGAAGGACGCCGCCGACATATAGTCACCGGCAATCGCCAGGCCGTTTTGGAAACCGGTGATCTTGCCGCCGGCCGCATAGTAGTCGGCCGCCGACTTGTTGCGCTTGGATGCCCAGTAGGTGATGCACAACGTCGCGCCGACAAAGGCCACGAACATCAGAATCGCTGCAATATTCAGCGGTTGTTTATGCACTTCACCCGTCAATGCATCTGCCGCCCAAACGGCGGGCGCAACGACTGAAGCGCCGAATACAGCCAATAGACGACGGATCATTGCGCAGCCTCCTTGAGAATCGCATTGTTCAGGTCGTCGAATTCGCCGTTGGCGCGTCGCACATAGATGCCGGTAAGGATGAAGGCCGAGACAATCAGCCCGACCCCGATAGGGATACCCCAGGTGATGGATGAACCGGGGCTGAGCTTGGCCCCCAGTACTTGCGGCCCGTAGGCAATCAACAGGATGAAACCGGAGTAAAGCCCGAGCATGATCGCCGAGAGAATCCAGGCGAACCTTTCCCTTTTCCTGACCAGCTCCTTGAAACGCGGGCTGTTTTGAATCGAGAGGTAAATGCTGTCGTTCATTGTTTTTATCCTCGCAGCACAGCTTTTTATTATTTTGGAACGTATCCACTGTATGCGGCTGCGCAATGGGTTCCAGACGACCTTAGTAGTAGATCGAGCTTAGCGAGGATTTGTAAAAAGTGTAGGAGCGAGCTTGCTCGCGAAAAACGTCAACGATAACGCGTTCATTCTGGATGATCGCGGTGCCTGTGCGTTCTTCGCGAGCAAGCTCGCTCCTACAATTGGGGCGGGGTTATTTAGCAGTCCATTCGGCGACGCGCTCGGGGTGCTTGGCTACCCAGTCCTTGGCCGCGGCGTCCGGCTTGGCGCCTTCTTGAATCGCCAGCATGACTTCACCGATTTCATCCTTGGAGGCCCACTGGAATTTCTTCAGGAAGGCTGCGACTTCCGGCGCTTTCTTCTCCAGGCCCTTGCTGCCGATGCTGTTGACGGTTTCAGCAGCACCATAAATCCCTTTTGGGTCCTCCAGGAAACGCAGTTTCCACTTGGCGAACATCCAGTGCGGTACCCAACCGGTGACCGCAATCGACTCCTGCTTGTCCTCGGCGCGGGTCAGTTCGGCAATCATCGCCGCACCCGAGCTGGCTTGCAGTTTGTAGTCCAGGCCATATTGCTTGATAGCTTCATCGGTCTTGAGCATTACGCCTGAACCGGCGTCGATGCCGACGATCTTGTTCTTGAAGGTGGTGTCGGTCTTGAGGTCTTCGATGGACTTGGCCTTGACGTATTCCGGCACGATCAGGCCGATCTTGGCATCCTTGAAGTTGGGGCCGTAGTCGACCACCTTGTCCTTGTTCTTGGTCCAGTATTCACCGTGGGTTACAGGCAGCCAGGCGGAAAGCATGGCATCGAGTTTGCCGGTGGCGACGCCCTGCCACATGATCCCGGTGGCAACCGCTTGCAGTTTTACGTCGTAGCCGAGCTTTTGCTTGATCACCTCTGCCGCCACATGAGTAGTGGCCACGCTGTCGGACCAGCCGTCCACGTAACCGATGCTCAGGGTCTTGCTGTCGGCACTGGCCAGTGTGGAGCCCATCGCAACTACCAGAGTGGCAGCTGCGCCCAAGAGTCGTCGCATCTTCATAGTACTTCCCCGAAAGTGCTGCGCCCGACGGATGCCGAGCGACGTCAAACTGTTGTTATAGGGTGCACCGCGCCCCCTTCACGCGCATCGATCCGGTTGCTGAGGCATCAGTGGAGTACTGACAGTTTTATCTTCAACCTGCGTAGGCATTTGCCCTGCTCTGTCAGCGACCTTGGTTGAGCAGGAAACGACATCACATCGCCAGCAGGATGCTTTGTAGGCGTTATCGCCAGAATCCCGCCCGAAGTTTGCATGTCAAAATTATGCAGCCCCACAGGGCTGCGGCAAATCCGGGTAAGATGCGCGCCTTTGCTCCCCCAGATAAGCCGACCATGCCCGCGACTGCCCGCTTCCCTGCCCTGCCCTATTTCTTCGCCTTGATCCTCGGCGTGTTTGCCCTTGTCGGCTACTGGTACGGCCTCGGCCGGCCCGTGGTGTTGCCAGACGTCGCCAGCGCCAGCCATAAGCTGCAATGTGCGTCCTACACACCGTTCGACAAAGACCAATCCCCATTCGACCAGCCGTTCAGGTTGCGCACCGAGCGCATGGACGCCGACCTGGCGCTGCTCGCCACGCGCTTTGAATGCATTCGCACCTACTCCATGACCGGCCTGGAGGCCCTGCCGGACATGGCGCGCAAGCATGGGTTGAAGGTGATGGCCGGGGCCTGGGTCAGCAGCGACCCCGTGGCGACCGAAAAAGAGATCAACGAGTTGATCGCGGCGGCCAACGCCAGCCCGGACGTGGTGACCTCGGTGATCGTCGGCAACGAAGCCCTGCTGCGCAAGGAAGTCACCGCCAAGCAACTGGTGGCGCTGATCCATCAGGTTAAAAGCCAGATCAAGCAGCCCGTTACCTATGCCGATGTCTGGGAGTTCTGGTTGCAACATCCGGAAATCGAGCCGGCGGTGGACTTCTTGACCATTCACCTGTTGCCGTATTGGGAAGATGAGCCGTCCGGCATCGACCAGGCGCTCAAGCACGTGGGCGATGTGCGCCAGACCTTCGGCCATAAATTCGCGCCCAAGGACATCGTGATCGGCGAAACCGGCTGGCCCAGCGAAGGCCGGCAGCGCGAAACCGCCGTGCCCAGCCGGGTCAATGAGGCCAGGTTCATGCGCGGCTTCGTGGCCATGGCCGAAGCCAATGGCTGGCGCTACAACCTGATCGAAGCCTTTGACCAGCCATGGAAACGTGCGAGTGAAGGGGCTGTGGGTGGTTACTGGGGGCTGTTCGATGCAGACCGTCAGGACAAAGGTATCCTCGCCGGCCCGGTGACCAATGTGCCGTACTGGCGGCTGTGGCTGGGCGTCGGCGGGCTCATCCTGCTGGGCACCCTGGTGCTCGGCGGCCGCGTTCGCAGCACTCGCTCTGCGTTAATACTGCCCTTGCTAGGGGCCGTCGCAGCGTGCTCCATCGGCAGTTGGGCCGAACTGACCCGCGTCACTGCGCGTTTCAACGATGAATGGCTATGGGCAGGCTTGCTGGTGGTCTTGAACCTGCTGGTGCTGGCTCATGCCGCCCTGGCCCTCAGCGCCCGGCAAGGCTGGCGTGAGCGCGGGTTCAACTGGCTGGAGCAGCGCGCCGGCTGGTTGATGGCAATCGCCGGGTTTGCCGGTGCGGTGATGATGCTGGCGCTGGTGTTTGACCCGCGTTATCGCAGCTTCCCAAGCGCAGCGCTGGTGTTGCCGGCCCTGGTGTACCTGATACGCCCGGTGACCGGGCCACGTCGGGAGATTGCGTTGCTGGCCTTTATCATCGGTGCCGGCGTTGCGCCGCAGTTGTACCGTGAAGGGCTGTTGAACCAGCAGGCCTGGGGTTGGGCAGTGGTCAGCGTGCTGATGGTTGCGGCTTTGTGGCGTTGCTTGCGAGTGCGCAGGGCGTAACACCGCTATCGCAGGCAAGCCAGCTCCCACAGTTGACCGTGCTCACAGATAGAAATGTGTGAACCCAATCAACTGTGGGAGCTGGCTTGCCTGCGATGAGCATAGGTATCTACACAACTTCGGCACGACGCTAAATCTGTGGCGAGGGAGCTTGCTCCCGTGACGGCCTGGCAGCCGACACAGATATAACTGATGCCCCG
>NZ_JAENSV010000087.1:0-5697 GCF_016613265.1 Pseudomonas sp. MF6751 | reverse complement strand
GCGACTGACACACCGCCTTCGCGGGCAAGCCCAATGCCGATCAATTAAACGAACGCAATGCCCAAAGCAACGAAGATCCAATGTGGGAGCTGGCTTGCCTGCGAAAGCGGTAGTGCAGCAACAGATGAAGCGACTGACACACCGCCTTCGCGGGCAAGCCCAATGCCGATCAATTAAACGAACGCAATGCCCAAAGCAACGAAGATCCAATGTGGGAGCTGGCTTGCCTGCGAAAGCGGTAGTGCAGCAACAGATGCAGCGACTGACACACCGCCTTCGCGGGCAAGCCCGCTCCCACAGGGGAACTGCGTTTAACCCTGACTGGTATTAGTCCAAGCCCGCCCACCAACAGCAGCCTGCCTTCGCACAGCCCTACTTGAGCTCCTTCACCAGGTACTGCGCAGAAATCTGCGTAATCCCGGTCAACGCCCGGCGCAAAGCTTCCGGGTCCGTGCGGTAGGTTAACGGCGTATAGCCATAAACGTTCTGACCATTAAACGGCGTGACCGCTTCAAAGGTGCGCCAGATCATCTCATCGCCGCGATCCATCTGCGCTAACACGTTAAGGGTCGGATAAATCACACTGCTGAAACCCTGGGTCAGGCGAAAGCCCCACTCGGACACGGTCAGCTGAATCTGCGCATCAGCCGGCTCATCGTCGCCGACCACCTTGAGCGTCGACGTCTTACCCAACTCATCGACAAAGCCCTGCTTGAGCAACACGCCAACATCGAGTTTTTCCGCCTCCATCACCGTCAGAATAGCCACCGGCGTCGGCATCTCGGCCAACTGCCCAAGCTTCATGCCGCCGGCAAACCCGGCACCACTCAACGCCGCAGTACCCACCTTGGACGCCCCGCTGGCCATGCCAACACCCGCGCCAACCCCGGCACCCAGGGCCGCGCCCCAGGCCTGTTCGCGGCCGAAGTACACCATGTTCTTTTCCCACTTCACGGGCAGGACTTTGACGGTCTTGATCTGCGCGCGGTTTTCGGGAGTGAGGGGGTGGCTGACGCAGCCGCCGAGGATGAGGGTGGTGAGGAGAATGAGGAGGAGGTTTTTCACATTGGTCCTTTAATGTTTGGGGTGAGGCTTTCAGATTTGCATAGTCGTAGTGCGTTTGTTCGTGAGCAGTATGTCGGCAATGGGTGGCAAGACGTTAGTAGCTGCGTACACGCTCCGAAGCAGCGGCATTTTGATGCCTTGCGCGGGCTTGGTGGTGCGGCTTATAGTCCGGCCGTCGCTCAAAAAGCGACCGGGTTTGGCGACCCGAAGAACGAGCCCTCAATAATCCAGAGAGCTTAATGATGAATCGATACATTCCCCTAACCGGCCACGACTGCACCGTCCCAGCCCTGATCATCGACACCCAGGCACCTCTCGACGTCCTTCACGACGCCGCCGTGCACCGCATTCGGGCCGTCACCCAACTGCTGGAAAACCTGGCCTTCCGCGAACAACTCAGCAGCGATGCCGTAGTACTTTCAGACTTCGCCCATTTGCTGGCCATTCCGCTGCGCGATGGGTGTGATTTGCTGGATGTCATCAGTCGCAGGCTTAATGCCGATCCGTCCTGAGTGAAAATCGGGCGGCCTTTGTGTCGCCCGCTTTGCGCTCAATTCCCTTGGCCACTCTCTTTACGATTTTTCAACCAGGACTGTATCCAAACGCCTACCCCAGTAGGTATTGCATAGGCAAAAACACCGGGTAACATATCTACGATTTCAGCCCAACTAAAGTCCCATACACCAATCTTTGAATAATTAACCAGCACCCCCATGAGCTTTGCGATAACCCCCACCAACAAAAACAATAAAAACAGATAAATCAACAATAACAAAAACGCCTGCCACCTTGATCTAGGCTTAATCACTTTCCCTTCCCATTTCCTTCCCTTTTCTCCCAGAGTCACCTCAACAAACTATAAACAAACAAAGAAAATGTTTCACATAACTTCTTAACACTCATATCTGCAGAGTCTATTTTCACTACAGCCCATTTATCATTTTTATCAAAACCGACGCATCGCCCCTGCATATCATCACCAAAAATCATAACACTTTCGAATTGCGCCGCAGTCTCATCATCAAAAATATCACTTGCCTCTAGGAGGCCGTTATAAAGCATAAATCCGGCTGTTTCAATTTCCCCACTTCCGAACTCCTGCAAAAACTCCAAGTAATCATCAGGAGCATTTTTCTGCCCTACCTTTATTGCATTAAGACTGACATCATCTACAGCAGCCAAGCCATCAAGCAAATGCTCTTCTTTCTTACTCTTCAAAAAAGTTTTAATATCCACCTTCACCCCCTACTTTTTATCTGAAAAAATTTCTCTGGCCACACCTCCAGCACGATGTATTCCACCCTAATGCCGATCCGGAAATCAGAAAAAGGGAACAGATTTGTTTAATAGATTTTTCAACCTTAATTCAAATATAACAAAAGGGGACAGATTTATTTAATACGCCTTCCAACTCCAGCCTAAATAAATTCGCCATATTTCTTTATATATATCACCCTAAAACAAATAGCAACTTTCTAAATTATTAGTTTCATACTTCCATGACACTATCCTACTTTCCGGAGACACAAGCACCGAATAGCGGCAATTCCTAATCCAGGTTATGTAGTAGCGCGTCCCGCTGCTTTCTTTTACTACCCTATCGAACGTTTTTTCTTTGTTAGCGGGGGACCAAAATGGCTCAGTACATGTATGGGGCGTGCGCGAGCAAATGCTGTATACGTGAGATTCAAACGTGGTACCTACCCATCCATCTTTACTGGATACCCACGCAGACCGTGACGGCGCGCAACCCGCAATCAGAAATACAACTACCATTATTACGCTAATTTTGCTCACGCTTTCTCTCCGATTCTATTTTTGGCCGATACTTGTCATATAAAGCACCGTAATTAGTCATTAGAGCTGGAGGCATACTGCCCAAATTTTCAAACAATGACATTGGCGCGGCTTTATAAGCTTCAAGGTCAATCATCCATCCATCATGCAGCGTGGCAAACGCATTAAACCCAGGTATTTGATTGAGCATATTGCTGATGGGGGTCCCATGGCATACCGCATAGAAGCTTTCACACTCAATGGCTTTATTTAAACCAATATTCTTCCCTTCTCGCATCACATCGTCTGTGTACTGCCTCGGAACGAAACCGTCGGCTCCAGCCTCATATGCTGGCCCTGTGTCCCTATCGACTCCTGGCCGGACATCAGGCCCGCGACCAGCAGAGAACTCATAGACCTCCGTCATCGCTCCGGTACCCGCAATCGTCAGCCACGACTTTTTATCTGAACCGCTCAGCACACCTTTCAACGTAGTATTCGCTGTATAGGCCTTGACTCGCTCAGCGTAGCTCACCGTTTTGTAGTTACCGTCGGAAGTCAACTCACGCCCCCAGCCATTGGTAAATGCCGCACCAAAACCTGAACAAAAGGGGACTGATTTATTTAATGCACCTTTAAACTCTAATTTAAATAAATCCGCCCCCTTTTCTCTCTTTTCTTTACCCTTAAAACAGCAGTTAAACGACATAACATCCTTTTACGTTAGAAGTTTCGTATCTCCATGACTTTATTAGCCGATCCGCAGCGACAAAAACCGAATATCGGCAATCTCTAATCCAAGTTATGTAATACCGCCTGCCTCCGTTTTCATCAACAACCTTATCAAAGGTCTTATTTTTATTTACAGGCGACCAATATGAGTCGCCACATCCTCGAGTGCAGTCTTTGTAAAGATGGGAATCGAAATGAGTACCTACCCATAGATTCATTCCATTTTCCCAATTGGAATGGGAAGGTGCGCAGCCAGCCAAGGCCGACAATAATACTACTAAAAGCCATTTATTAATTTTCACGCTTTTTCTCCGACTCAATTGCTGGGCGGTACTTATCGTACAGTGCTCCATAATTTACAAGCAGAGCAGGCGGCACGAACAAAAGGGGACAGATTTATTTAATACGCTTATCCCAGCACAAATTTAAATAAATCTGTCCCCTTTTCGTCACTAGTGTTATCAGTGTCATTTTCTAAAAATTTGATCAGCGCCTGAATGTGATATAGCGGAATATCCTCAACGTCCAACTCAGAGGCATCTGCAACGTCAGCTCCTTCAGGAATTCCGTATAGAATATCTTGAGTTTCTTTGTCCATGATTATGGCCCATTACTTTATATGATTAAAATAGCCCGATGGAACACAACCTTTGATCAAACATTCACCATCTCTAGTCGCGTTGCGTATGTCTCTCGCCGCGGATTCTAATTTATCAGTATTTTTTCTAGTAGGGTTAGTGTCAAAATTTTGCTGGGCGCGATTCAATTTTGCTTGAAGCTCTGCCTGCACCTTTGCGCTTTCTAAGATTTCTGTTCCAGACAGCTTACCTGCATCTATATCTTTCTGTAAGCGCCCAATATCAATTGCAATTTGATGAACTCCATAGTCTTAGTGAAAAAGGGGACAGTGAAAAAGGGGACAAATTTATTTAATGCGCCTTTAAACTTTAATTTAAATAAATCCGTCCCCTTTCCTGTCCCCTTTTCTCCCTTTTCTCTCAAATAAAATCTGCCCGCTTTTCTTATTTGGAGAGAAAAGTAGAAACATTACTGACTAGCAATCAACGGAACCGCTCAATCAGATCCGCCTCGATCTGACCGAGTAAGTTATCCTTATCTTCACCATTTTCCACAATCAAATAATTCCCTATTTGACTGTCGTGATAAACAGTTAACATAACCCCATTACATATCAACACCCAACGTCGAGAATAAATATTATCAGCGGTTTGAACTGGGCTCGCCTGCCAATATTTTTTTAAATATTTTACAATCGAGTCAAAACCATCCCAATCAGAAGAAAAGCCTAAATGACACTCGACCATCCCATCAGAGTTAACTCTTTTAGTTATAATTGGCAACGACTCATCCATTCAGTCAACTCCAAGACGCTTATTAACTTCTGCTCTAGTTCTTTGAGAACTGTCTAAAATAGCTTTATAAATATCATCACCTGACAAGCCCTGGGATTTTCTGTAGTCGATCATTTCGGACCATGTCATATTAGGTTCTTCTCCAATCAAGCGATCTGCACTTACCCTATCCGACATAAACTCTCTAGCTTGAGCTCTATTTTCATTCCTCATATCAAAAGCTTGTTTAGCTTGAGTTTCTAAGGGTGCACTCTTATCGACACGATCTAGAATTTTCGAATCCTCATTCAAATACCATTGACGCGCTTGTAGATTTGTTTTTGTACCTCTTAATGGATTATCTCCATACAGAGCGTAAAACTCCGCACTTCTGAGGTTAACGATATCTGGACTGAAAGAAGTCCCTTCTAGTGTCGGTGTACCACCCGAAAATTCAATAGGCTTGCTGGGCAGTGTATTTGCGCTGTTACGTAGAGTCCAACGCCCACCAATCCACTCAACTGCCTTGCCGCCCACGCCCGCGGTAATTGCCCCCGTGGCTGCATCAAACACAATTCCGCCAAGCTTATCCGGGGTTGCAAAAATCAGCTCGTCGCCGGCCCGCTCGAGGCTCTGTGCTGGTATGGGGGGCGGTTGCAGAAGCTGAGTGCAACACGGTTATTGATTTGAAGCTGGAGCATGATGCCGCATAGCCATGGCTTCCTGCATCACCTCGCCCATGACTTCGATCGGGCACTTGAAATCGAAGCGT
>NZ_JAENSV010000086.1:0-6236 GCF_016613265.1 Pseudomonas sp. MF6751 | reverse complement strand
CATGCCCGGGCGGTGGAGTGGTGGAGTTATGCGGCGTCAGTCGTTGTCGCCGTCGTCATCGGCGTTCATTTGGAGAGATTCGGCAAAGCCTGCTTGCCGTAATTTGCGCGCCACGTTTTGCGGTATGTCGATTGCGTGGCGCTTAATTTCAAGCATTGGCGCGGACTTTTCGGCTCCCAACGAGTGGGCATGTGCGATAAGTCGCCAGATGGTGGCGCGGTCCTTCGTTTCTCCCAGGCCGGCGGTGAGCGCTTCCAGTCGGTCGCGCATCCCCTGGCGGAAGTAGTGGCGGATAATGTCGGAAGGCCCTTTGACCTTCGGCGGCGCCGGTGGCAGATCTTCGACCCGGGCATTCATCACCAGCAACTGCACCGCCTCGCTGACCTCCTCGACCTCATGCCAGAGCATCAAATCGTCGAGCATCTGCCGGGTGCCATACGGGACCGTGTGCCGCAATTCCTGCTCGCCCAGTTCCTGCCGTTTCTCGGCAAGCTTGGCTGTTCGTTCTTCCTGGGTCACAGCCATGGCCTACCTCTTCTATTCCGCTGGCCGGCAGTGCGAGCCAGGTTTGACGTTTGCGCTGCTGGGTGCGGGCTATGCGGCGCATGAGGTGCTTCCACGCCGGGCCTTTGGATAGTCGATGCCGTGGGCCGCGATGATCCGCTCAAAGGCTTTATTGTTGATGGAGAGCTTCCCGCAGCACTGGCGCCGTGTGATTCCAAGCTCCAGGAATGCACGGATGCGCTCAGCGTACTTCGCGTCGCGCTCGCCCATTTGGTCTCGGCGGTAGTTGTTATTCGCACCACCTCGCTCCGGCTTCTTGAACGTGATGTCGTTCATGGTGGCGTGCTTGTAGACGTTGCGGCGACTGATGCCCAGGGCGGCGGCGGCCTCTGTCTGGGTGTGCGTGGCGCTCAGTTGGCGCATGTGCTCCACCAGCTTTAGCCTTGCCTGCTCCCGGACATCTTCCCTGTCCAGGGGCAGGGGAGCCGCTTCAACCCGGCGCCGAACGAATGGCTTCGGCGCTGGCGGCATCTGGTTGCTGTAGGTGATGGGCTTGGGCTTGTAGTTGTAAGGCGGAGCCTCTTCGATCTCGCCGCCGGCCGCCACAAACTCAGCGACCTGGGCGGCCAGCTCGTTCGAAGACTTCCGAAGGCGTTCTACTTCGTTCTGTAGGATGCTGATCATGCTGACCTCACTTGATGCTGATCGAGCTTTTGCCGATCTCGGAGTGGGCGCCAGGGACCTCCTGTCCATCCTTCAAGGCCTTGGCGATGGCCGCCTTGTCCGGCGCACTGGTTACGTTGACGTTGACGAAGTCGTCAGGGATGGCCTTTTCATCGTCGATGACCACGATGGGCTTGCCCTTGCCGCAGGTGATGGTGAACAGGGGGTGGGTGATCTTGGTGATCCCGGCAGCATCCATGTTGCTGCGCAGGTACTCCTTGAGGCTTTCCTTGCGGTTATTGATGACCCGCTTGCGCTCGGTGAGCCGATCAATCTGCGACTGGATGGCCTCAAGGTCGCCGTCGATGTTCAGGGTGATCATGGCGATGGCCTTGCCCTTCTCCTGAAACTCGCCCTCGATCCCTTCCATGGTGTCGCGCAGGGCGACGGCCAGGTCTTCGTCGGCGGTCTCGGCCAGGGCGGCCAGCTCTTTGAACTGCTCGGCAATGGTGTAGAGCGTGGTCATGCTGCTGACTCCTGATCAAAGCGGGATTTCTGCTCGTCGTACTCGCGCACGATCCGGGTGACGGCTTTCGTGTCGCTGCGCAGCGTCAGGCGGCGCACGGCAACGTCATGGAACGCCTTGAGTTCCTTGGGCGTTTTGGCGGTCTTCAAGGATTCAATGACGGACGCGATGTAGTCCAGGCGCTCCTGCTTTTGGCGCTCTTCCTCGGCGACCTTGTCTTCGGCCTGCTCTATCGCTTGCTCATCAGCCAGAGCGCTGACGTAGTCCTTGTCGTCGAACATCCCCAGGAACACGTCTGCGCTGAACCCGAGCGAGCTCAAAGCCTTCTTGATGGCGTCTGTGAGGCTTTTCTTTGGGGCCTCACCGTCTGTGAGCATCCCGTACGACGCCTTGTAGATGTAGTTTGTGCAGCCATACGATTCGATTTCGCCGCGCTGGCCGTCGAGCATGAACCAGAAGGCGATACGCACAGTGTGGTTACTGGTAAAGCCCAGGCTAGATCGCTTTTCACCTTCGCCGATGAACACCTCGACGCCAGGGTCGAAACGCTCTTCCAGCACTTTCCAGCCGAAACCGATGCCTGCCGGACCGAACACTTCGGTGGCCTTCATGATCATCGCCGTACCGTTCAGGCTGGTGATCTGCTGCCCGCCGACCTTGGCGTTTTTCGTGTAGCGGGTGTCCGTCTTATCGACGAGCTCCCAAATCTTCATGTTCTTGTCAGACATGATTGCTCTCCGCGCCACCGGAGAGGGGCGCTGTGAAGGGGGTTATTTGGTGGCTTTCTCGATTGCGCGGCTTGCTACGTGGGCGGCTTTGTTCTGGAGGGTCTGATAACCCTTGTCAGCCGCACAGTGCGCTAACGCATCCAGTGCAAGCTGGAGGGCTGCAAGCAGATCAGGCGCAGCGGCGATCAACTTGGCGTCAGCCTCTTCGTAAACCCAGTCGACAACCTGCTCCTGGTCCTCGTTGAAGTCGATGGCGAAAGCTCGCTGGCCTGGCACGTTGCTGTGCTGCACCTCGCGGATGGTCCACGGTGCGGGGGTGTGCTTTTGTTCCGACATGGGGATTCCCTGCCGCGATGCTCGCAGCGATTGAAGGTGTTGGTTATTGAGTAATTCGATCAGCGAGGGCGCTGAGCAACATCAGGAAGGTGCAGACGGAGAGTGCAGAGAAGGAGCCGCGCCAGATGAGTAGGCGCCGGGTGCGTTGGTGGGTGGTCATGACCGCGACTCTCTGATTGCAGCGGCAGCCCTTACTATGGCCCTGCATATCGCGGACTCCGCACGCCCACCCGTCACGTCCTCGCAAGCCTGTCCATCGTCGTGATAAGCCTGAACCCACCCCGTCTGGAAGCCGCGCCCAGTCACCACGTTCATGTCGATGCTTATTCCCAAACGCGCCTGAAGAATCAAAGCGTGGCCGGTATTGAAATCGAGAGGGCTAAAGTAGCCAGACGAAAATGTATGGCTGCTCAAGCACACGTAACCATTCTTGTCTGGGTAATGGCCGTTGCAACGAAGGCCAGCAGCTTCGGCCGCCAAATAAAGCATTTCACGGTCATCCATGACGAACCCTCACCGCGATCCGTCCGCCCTTCATTGTCGGCGCCAAGCGCTGCGGCAGATCCCGCACCAAGTCTTCACGCTTGCGACCGATGAGTTCATTGAAGGGGAGGCCGAAGCCGAGGATGGCGATGCGGCGCTCGATATCGTCGAGCTGCTCATCAGCCAGCGATTTCACGATAGGCGTGGTCATGCGGCCTCCTTGCGCTGCCTGGTGATCTTCAGCAGGCGCTGGCAGTAGTGGTTGAACTCTTCGGTGGTGATCACGCTGCCGGTGAGCATGTTGGTGATCATGTTCAGCACGATGTGCTGAGCGCCTTGCGGGCTTTCCGGATGGGTGAGGGTGTCGAGCGCCTCGTCGATCAGGATGTGAGGGCTCATAGGTCCGCATCCACATCGTCTTCGGCCTCTTCCCGCTCCGCTGCTACCGCATCGGCGGCGTAGGGCCTGAGCAGGTCCATGGCGACCTTCTCGGCGGCTTCGATGGGGCGTTGCTCGCCAATCAAGTCGGCGGCGTGGCCTCTCGAATCTGCCTGGCTGCCCAAGATCGACGACAGGAAGAGCCGTGCGAATGAGTCGCGCTGATCCAGGCCATCGATCTGGCGCTGATTCAGGACGCCTTGCAGATAGGTGCAGTACCGGTCGAACGTGACTACTTGCGGTTGACCGAAGCGGCGCTTCCACCTGATGTCCATCCCGCTCACCAGTTGCTCGGCCGAATGCTCAAGCCATTCCGTCACCTCGTCGCTCTCGCTGACCTCTGGAGGCAACTGAGCGTCGTAACGCTCCTGGCATATCTTCAATGCTGCGTTCATGGTCGCCTCCAAATGGCGGGATTAATCGAAGTAGTCTTGGTCGGCCAGGTACTCGGAGTGCTCGTTAACAAGCCATTCCTCCATCGAGGCGATCTCTGATTCAGTCATGAAGCTGGTGTCTTCTTCTGCCTTCCACTCGATATCTACGCTGCCGAAGTACTCTTCAGGATCAGCAGCTCGGCAGCTAAAATTCCCTTTCGACTGGGAAAAGGAAACGACGCTCAGGGTGATGGCAGCGTCTTCGCCGTCCTTGACCATCCAGTATTCGTAAGTGCGGGCCATGGTTGCCTCCAGAGTGGCGTTATTCGGCAGGTGGGGCGGGAAGCTGCTGCCAGTGGGTGGCATCCCAGTCGTACCAGAAGCCCCATTCTCCGCCGGGGCCGCCATCTTCAATCCATTCGGACAGGGCAATTTCACCGCCCTCGCAGACGATCAGATAATCGCCCTTGACCTGCTCCGGCAGCCTGTCGCTGCACTTGATCCAATCGCTCATGGCGACCTCCAGTGTTTGGGGTTAGGCGGTAGCCCTGGCGATGGCGGATTCAGCGGTTGCCAGGGCGGCGTGGTACTTGCCCAGGTGCGCGGCGCCGAGCCTTGCCAGCCCGACTAGATTTGACAGGCTTTCCAGCAGGTCGCGAGAGGCCGCCATTGCCTTCGCGGTGGCCAGCGCTTCGGCGTGGCTTATCGCGCAATCAGCAATCACCGGGTGTGCATCGCGCTGAACCACAATCGCAACACCCTGATATGCCGGGCTGCGATCTGTATCGATGATTCGATAGCCGCCTGTGACCGCGACCTCTTCAACTTGAAGTGCCATGTCGTTTCCTCTGTGGTTCACCTGTATTCGCTCAACACTCATGCCTCCCGCTGGTTGCCGATGGGCGCGGGGGAGGAGTGCTGACGTAATAGAGGCGGGGAAGGGTGCAGGCGCCCGGCACTGCCCGGGATGTGTCGAGTCTGGCCAGCTATGCCCTCGGACTCGCCTGCGGTACATCGTCGTCATTTCGGTTGGGCCTACCGGAACTCCGGTTGATGCGCGGTCACATCGTCGGCCCTGCTGTCCGCTGCCTGTATGGGTGTTGGGCGCAGCCTTCAGGCTTGCTGTGCCACGCGGGTGGATCGGTTACTGGTGCATGGGTGCAAATCCTCCGTGCTGGGTGGTTGGTGAATGCAGGGGCCGCTTTCGCGGTGTGTACTCGTCCGCATCGGGGTGTGATCTGACCCAATCCGTCCATCCGCCATCGAGGGCGAACATCCGTTGCAACCAGATCACACCCCGATGCAGCCTCTCCCTATACGAGTCTCCCCAAGGAAAGGATCGGGCCAATTTTCGTCTGGATGACGTGCAAGGAGAGGGTTATTCGTGATGACCTGTAAACGGGTTGAAGCGGTAAGCGCCATCCTCGGAAACAGCGGGGCGGACCCCGTTTTCATCGGCGCCGCTGGTTGATTCAAGGTCGTCACAGTCAATGCAGTTGTCGCCGCGTTTTTCGTCCATATGGATGAACCTGTTGCAGGTTAGGCAGTGGCCGTAATCGGGCGGATCAGGCGGTTGGAAGTTCATGGCTTGCTCCAGTGGAATAGGGCTTCCAAATACCTCCAGGGGGTCTAGAGGCATTTGTGAAACCAGATGGCTACCTGAATCAGCAGGGAGCCATCTGTACCCAGGCCCGCTACTGGCTACGGATCGGGGTAGGTCGTAAGCGCTGGTGATGCAGGGGGCGGCCTTGCGCCGTGTGGACTCATCCGCATCCCGCTGCGCACTCTGTGAATGCGCAGGAGGATGATTCAGATAAACGCGGTGAGCGTTTTGGAGCCATCTGAGTTGATCGTTGTCATGTGCACGACAGGCAACGACTTCGATTGCCGCTGGCTGTAGACCGTCTGGCGCAACTGCTCGATGATCTCGTCGCCCGGCTCATCGGTGCTTGCCTTGCTCAGGTTGGCGGCGTTGGAAGGTAGGCAGGTGCTGCACATAAGGTGCGGGTCTTCATCAGTCGGGATGCAGGCTGTGAGGAACAAGCCGATTCCGTTTTCCTTGCATATGGCGATGATCTGCTGCATCAGCGGGCTGATCTGCTCGTCGTAGATCTCTTCTTTGTTCATGGTCGTGCTCCGGTGATTTTCCCAATACACCCGTCGCCAGGTGCATCAGTGAAAATG
>NZ_JAENSV010000085.1:0-7245 GCF_016613265.1 Pseudomonas sp. MF6751 | reverse complement strand
GCTTGGGTGAAAGGAGGAGGGGCGAAATCTCCCACGGTCTGTACTGCGTCAACAGTCAGAATCGGGCTTTGTCCCTTCTCCTCCCTTCAAGTCCTAGCATACAAGCGGGCTTGCTCGCGAAGGCGGCGTGTCAGTCGACATCAATATGACTGACCCACCGCTTTCGCGAGCAAGCCCGCTCCCACATTTAGGTCAAGGGGCGTCAGTTTGATAAGCGTCGTAACTGCGGCGTGTGCGCTCTATCTCTTCGACCAACCGGTCAATGCCCGTCAACCGTGCCCGGTTGTCATGATCCCAGGGATGAAAGCCCGGCTTGAAATAATGCAGCCACGGCCGGCACATCCGCGGAAACACCCCCTTGGGCCCATACAAGAACTTAACCATGCGCCACAAGCCCTTCAGCGTGCCGCCCGAAGTGCGGTCGGCAATCAACAGGCGCACGTGAAAATCCAGCACCACCACCCAGAACAGCACGCTGGTGGTCAGCATGGTCCCCGTGCGCAGCAGGTAACGTGCAGGCCATGGTTTGATCACCCTGTTCCACACATCGAACGCCACGGCTTTATGTTCGGTTTCTTCCAGGGCGTGCCAATACCACATCTGCTGGTAACCCTTGAGTGAGTCGCCAAAGCGCGACGGGTCGCTCAGCAGGATTTCGGCGAGCATGGCGGTGTAGTGTTCCAGGGCGATGGTCACCGCCAGGTTGAACGACGGCGGCAGGTGTTTTTTCTGCAGGTCGAGGAAGAACTTCAAGCGTCGGTCAAGGGTGTGCGCCGGCAGGCCGGCCGCTTGCAGCAAGTCGTTATACGCCACGTGTTCACGGCTGTGCATGGCCTCCTGGCCGATAAACCCCTGGATCTCTTTTTTCAGTTCGGCATCATCGATCTGCCCACGGTAGTGGCGCACGCTGTCCATGAAGAACAGCTCGCCCTGGGGAAACAGCAACGACAGGGCATTGAAGAAATGGCTGACCACAGGCCCTTGTTCGTGCCAGTTCTTGATGCGCTCGGCAGGCAAGGCAAAACGGATATCGCGACGGATCGGCAGCATGGTGCGTGCTCCTGTTCAGAGTCGGGGCTCGTCGTTGGTTTCAAACACTGGCGTGCGCGGCTTGGGCGCCATGCGTTTGCTGGCAAACACCACCAGGGCCTGATAGGCCGCCGGCAGGCAACGGGCGAGCAGGTCGAGGAAATAGGCATCGCGGCCAATCAGCACGCGGCGCTTGTTTTTGCGTACGCCTTGCAGGATCACTTTGGCGGCCTGGTCGGCGTCGGTGATAAAGAGTTTTTCGAAATCGGCGCGGGCTTGTTGCTCGCTGTGGATGAGAAAACCGGTCATGTTCGCGTCAATGCGGCTGCTGCGGCAGATATCGGTACGAATACCACCGGGGTGTACACAGGTGGCCGAGACGCCGCAGCGTTGCAGGTCGAGTTCCTGGCGCAAGGCTTCGGTGAAGCCGCGTACCGCGAACTTTGTAGCGTTGTAGCCGCTCATGCCGGGCTGGGCGAACAGGCCGAACACGCTGGACGTATTGATGATATGCCCGTCGCCGCTGGCCTTGAGGTACGGCAGGAATGCCTTGGTGCCATGCACCACTCCCCAGAAGTTGATGCCGACGATCCATTCCAGGTCGGCGTAATCCACCCCTTCGACGGTGCTCGACAGCGCCACCCCGGCATTATTGAAGACCAGGTTGACCTGGCCGTGCTCGGCCGCGCAGCGTGCTGCCCAATCCTGCATTGCCTGGCGGTCGGACACGTCCAGCACTTGGGTGGTGACAGTGACGGGCGACAAGGTCGAGGTGCGGATCAGCGCCAGGGTCTGTTCCAGGCCCTGGCTGTTTTTGTCTGCCAGCGCCAGGTGGCACCCCTCCCGCGCCAGGGCCAGGGCCAGTGCGCGGCCCATGCCGGAAGCCGCGCCGGTGATCGCCGCGACGCGGCCGTTGAATGACTTCATGACAGGCTGCCTTCTGTGGTGGAGTGGGGCGTTGCAACCGCTCGCGGCAGGGCGGGCGCCGGCGCCTGGCTGACGCTGTAGTCCTTGAGGGCAAAATGCCGGGTGACCTGCTTGAAGCGCCAGGTCGAGCCGGGCCACAGCGTGGTGTTCTTGCCGGTGCGCGGGTCGAGGTACCAGCTCTGGCAGCCGCCGGTGTTCCAGATGGTGCGCTTGAGCTTGCCCTGCAACTGCTGGTTGTAGGCGTGCTCCACGGCGGGCTTGACCTCTACCGTGGCAAGGCGCTGGCGCTGCATGTGTTTCAGGGCGTCGAGGATGTACGCGACCTGGGCCTCGATCATCAGGATCATCGAGTTATGCCCCAGGCCGGTGTTGGGGCCCACGATCAGAAACAGGTTCGGGTAGCCCGGCACGGTGGTGCCTTTGTAGGCATGGGCGCCATCGCGCCAGGCGTCCATCAGGTCGATGCCGTCACGGCCGATGATGCAGCCACGGGGCAACGGGTCGCTGGCCTGGAAACCCGTGCCGAAGATCAGGCAATCGGCGGGGTGCTTGATACCGTCGGCGGTAATCACGCCGTCGGCTTCGATGCGCAGTACGCTGTCGGTGACCACCTCGACATTGCTGCGCGAGAGTGCCGGGTAGTAGTCGTTGGAGATCAACACCCGCTTGCAGCCGATGGTGTAGTCCGGCGTCAGGGTTTTGCGCAGGGAAGGGCGGGCCACTTGTTTGCGCAGATGACGCAGGGCGATTTTCTGCACCATTTTCATCAGGCGTGGATGCAGGGCAAAGCCCACCACACGGCCTTCCAGCGCCCAGTAAAGCGCAGCGCGCACCAGCCTTTGGGTGAGCGGTACATGCTTGAACAACCAGCGTTCGAACGCTGAAATCGGCCGATCAGGCTTGGGCATGATCCACGGCGGTGTGCGCTGGAACAGGTCCAGGTGCGCTACCTGCGGGGCGATCTGTGGCACGAACTGGATAGCGCTGGCACCGGTGCCGATCACCGCCACGCGCTTGCCCTTCAAGGAATACTCGTGATCCCACTGCTGGGAGTGGAAGCGCTTGCCCCTGAAGCTGTCCAACCCTGGGATATCTGGCATTGCCGGGCGTGACAACCCCCCCATGCCCGACACCAGCACCCGTGCGCTGACGTGGCGGCCGTTAGTGAAGGTCAGTTGCCAGCGCTGTTGTTGTTCATCAAACAGCGCCCGTTGCAGGCCCATGCCAAAGCGCAGGTAGGGCGCCAGTTCGAAGCGCCTGGCGCAGTCTTCCAGATAGGCGCGAATCTCGGGTTGCGCCGCGAACTGTCGCGTCCA
This sequence comes from Pseudomonas sp. MF6751, assembly GCF_016613265.1. NCBI lineage: Bacteria > Pseudomonadati > Pseudomonadota > Gammaproteobacteria > Pseudomonadales > Pseudomonadaceae > Pseudomonas > Pseudomonas sp. MF6751. The sequence goes on along the minus strand of NZ_JAENSV010000085.1, from coordinate 3,973 downwards.
GTTCGGGTTGGGCGCAAAGGAAAACGAATACACATGGGACTGCACGTCGCAGGCGCAACCTGGGTAGTGGTTGTCGCGCCACGTACCGCCGAGGGTCTCGGCCTGTTCGGCAATAAAGAAGTCGGTGAGCCCGGCTTCCTTGAGTTTGATCGCCATGCACAGGCCCGCGAACCCGGAGCCAATGATGGCGATGTCGATTGAGTCGCTGAGGGCATTCATAGGGCTGCCTCGTCAATAAAGCGCTTGGGCATCGGATGTGCTCCTGTTTTTGTTTTGTCTTTTAGATAGAACACCATTGCAAAGGAAAATTGAATTATTTATTTTAAAAAAGATTTTAAATAATCTACCTGAAAAATTCGCCTACGCTAGGACCTTGTTGCGCATGAGCGATTTGTCCGACGGACGAACGTGGTATGCATGAAGTGTAGGTCCAGGGCGTGGACGATGGCTGGGGCCAGATCAATTCCGGTCGGGTCGCCAGCAGCAGGGAAGCAGAGGACCGAGCTATGGCTGTCGAATGGGTTGTCGCTGCGGGTGTGCTGGCGGGCGCCAGTGCTGCGTTGTGGGGCTTGAGTGCCTGGATGACGCGGCGCATTGAAGCGACCGTGCCGATCAACGGGCGTTTCGTCGAGGTGGATGGCGAGCGCTTTCATTATGTCGAAGAGGGCAAGGGCCCGCCGCTGGTGATGATCCACGGGCTGATGGGCTGTAGTCGCAACCTGACCTATGCCTTGTCCGGCCAGTTGCGTGAGCATTTTCGGGTCATCAGCCTCGACCGGCCGGGCTCAGGCTATTCCACCCGGCACAGCGGCACGCCGGCAGACCTGCCGGCCCAGGCGCGACAAATCGCGGCCTTTATCAATACGCTGGACCTGGGCAAACCGCTGGTACTGGGGCACTCCCTGGGCGGCGCGATTGCCCTGGCGCTGGCCCTCGACCATCCCCATGCCGTTTCCGGGCTGGTGCTGGTTGCGCCCTTGACTCACCCCCAACGCATGCTGCCGCTGGTGTTCCTGTCTCTGGCCGTGCGCCCGGCCTGGCTGCGGCGCTGGGTGGCGCACACCTTGACCCTGCCCATCGGCCTGTTGACCAAAGACTCGGTGGTGAAGGGCGTATTTGCTCCCGATCCTGCGCCACCAGACTTCGCCACCCGTGGCGGCGGTTTGCTGGGCATGCGACCCGACAATTTCTACGCCGCGTCCACCGAGATCAACGGGGTCAACGACCACCTGCCGGAGATGGTCAAGCGCTACTCCCGATTGACCCTGCCCATCGGCCTGATCTACGGGGCGCAGGACAAGGTGCTCGACTTCCAGAAACACGGCCAGGCCCTGGCCAGCAAGGTGCCAGGGCTGAAAATGCAGGTGATCGAAGGCCGTGGGCATATGTTGCCGATCACCGCCACCGAGCGCGTGGCGGCGCTGGTGGAGCAGGTGGCCAAGCGGGCTCGACCCGGCGAGAGCGTCCGGCCACTAAATCCACCTGTCGCCCTGGCGAGCCAGTAACAGTGCCACCTGACTGCGGCGCCTGGCGTTGACGCCTGCCCCTGAGTACCTGACCAAACGGCTGAAAAGAGACTGCTCGGTCACGGAAAAAAGGGCTGGAGAAACTAGTTGACGACCTAACGATTCCGCGCTATTTATTTAAAAAATTATTTCAATGTGTAATTTGAAATTATTTTTGAAATGCCTAAGAGCGAATAAAATAATGAAAAAAACGCCTTTTATCGCATGGTTGATTTCCCGGAGCAGTCAACGCTCCGTATACCTGTCGTCTGTCTCGTTGCCCACCGAATGCGTTCGGAGGCTGCCATGAACCAGACTCTGGCAGCCCCGCATGTCTGGGCCGACGGCAAACGCCACCTGTGGTGGCTCGGCATCATGCCGCTGGCGACGCCCTTGCTCTCCGGCGCCCTTGCCATCACTACAGGCGTGCAACAACTGTGGTGGGTGGGCGTGCTGGTGATCTTCGGCTTGATCCCGCTGATTGACGGCATGCTCGGCGAAGACGTCAGCAACCCGCCCGAATCTGCGGTCAGCCACCTTGAATCCCAACGCTACTACCGCTGGATCGTCTACACCGGGGTGCTGTTTGTGATTGCCTCGGTGGTCATCACCGGTTGGCTCGCTGCGGGCGGTATCGACTGGATCATCAACGGCGGCCTGTTGCACGCCACGGCCACCCTGGAACCTTCTAACTGGCTGGCCAGGACCGCCGCGTTCATCACCACCCGCACGGAACTTCACGGTGCAGTCAGCTGGTTGACTTATGTGGGCATGGCCATGTCCACCGGTGCCGCCACCGGCATTGCCATCAATACCGCCCATGAGCTGGGGCACAAACCCAAACCCCTGGAAGTGTTCCTGGCCAAGGTCACCCTGGCGCCGACCTTCTACGGCCACTTCTACACCGAACATAACCGTGGCCATCACGTACGGGTCGCCACTCCGGAAGACCCGGCCAGCTCGCGCCTCGGTGAAAGTTTCTGGGCATTCCTGCCGCGTTCGGTGTGGTTCAGCGCCGTGTCGGCCTGGAACCTGGAGCGCGAACGCCTGCGCAAACTCGGCCTGCCGGCCCTGCACTGGAAGAACGCCGTTCTCAGCGCCTGGATGTACAGCGTGGTGTTGTGGGGCGCAATGATTGCCTGGCTGGGGGCGGCGGTAATTCCGTTCCTGATTATCCAGGGCATCTACGGGTTCTCGTTGCTGGAAGTGGTGAACTACGTCGAGCATTACGGCCTCAAGCGTCAGAAGTTGCCCAATGGCCGTTATGAACGCTGCTCGCCGCGTCACTCGTGGAACAGTAATCGAATTGTCACCAATATCTTTCTGTTCCAGTTGCAGCGGCACTCCGATCACCATGCCAACCCTACGCGTAGTTATCAGTCGCTGCGTCACTTTGATGAGTCACCGCAACTTCCGTATGGCTACGCCAGCATGATTGTCTGGGCTTATGTGCCGTACTTGTGGCGGCGTCGCATGGACCATCGTGTACTGAATCACTATGCCGGCGATATCAACCTGACCAATCTTCAACCGTCAAAGCGCTTGAAGTATCTGGAGAAGTACAGCGGCACTGCCAAACCATTTTGATACGTATCAAGCGGTAAGGGCGTACTCGGGATCTGTGTATCGCGCAGGTTCTGATCGCCCCCGGTAATGAAATGCAAGAACGTGGTTTGACCCTACAACAATAATTTCAAGGGAAGGACGTACACCATGCAAAGTTCTGCCAAGTTCACCGCCCACATCCTGTTGGCGGCCATGGGTTTGATTGCTTACCACCAGGCCCAGGCTGCGCGTATCGAACCCGCTGGCAGTGCCTTCACCGCCCAGGGACCTATCAGCTTTTCCAAAGGCAAGCTCATCAGTGCCGACTGCACCATCAAGGTAGCCGGCAAGGTTGCAGCCGATGGTTCATCGGTGAATGTCGACAAAGTCGAGTTCGACGGTGGCCTCAAGTGCAGCCGTGTCGAAGCCATCAACTTGCCTTGGGTGTTAATCGCCAAAGATACAAAAAGCGGCTCCATGTCGAAGATCAGCGTGGACGTGCATGCCTTTGGCCTGGGCGGCAAGTGTGGGCCGTCGACGGCCGACGGAACTTGGGATAACGCCACCGGCAAGTTGGAAGCCGCCGATGTTGCGATTGGCGAAGACTGCAAGATCAAGACGGTGTCGATCAAGATGCCGCCCAACTTCAAAGTTGTCGAATAACGCGTTCCAACGGTTGTAGCGGTAAATGCATTGAAATTTGGCTGGAAAGGGAAGTTCTGCAGTTTCACCGTGACCTCTCGATCATGGCCATTACCCCTGGCGAAATGAATCGCCATAACATGTGAGGAAAAACAAGGCGGCCGCGAAAACTGAGTGCAACACCTGACCTTTCCGGTACGGTGCTGCCCCTATGTCCTATTCCGAACTCAGCGTCGAAGAGCGCGCCATCATTCAACTCAGTCAAGCTCAAGGCTTCAGCC
>NZ_JAENSV010000084.1:0-7270 GCF_016613265.1 Pseudomonas sp. MF6751 | reverse complement strand
CTCAAACCCGCGCTACCGGAACAATAGTCCTGCACGGCTGCGAGTTTTGCTTGCTCTGTGTACTTACCCATGACACCCCCAAGGTTGTGTCCAACCTTTGGGGGTCAGTTCACTCTGCGTGGGAACGCCGCCTGGGACGCTCCGCGTCCGCTTATCTAACTTTGTCTTCACGGCCGCGCAGTACCCGATTCGGCATCGCTATCGCTGCTGCCAACCCCAGCAGCGATACCGCCGCACTCACCATCAGCAAATGCCGGAACGTCACCGCCAGCTCGCCGCGCAACGCATCCTGCGCCGGGCCGGGTGCGGCGTTGAGGCCGTCGAGCAGTACGTTGCCGGAACTGCCTTCTGCCACCAGTGCGCCGCTTGCCAGATGGACGAAACTGGAATCGTGCAACAGCGCCAGCAGCAACGCCGACATGCAGGCCACCCCCACTGCCCCGCCCAGGGAGCGAAACAGGTTGGTGGTGCTGGTGGCCACGCCGATATCCCGCTGCTCCACCGAATTCTGCGTCCCCACCAACGAGGTCGGGAACTGCATACCGGCGGCGATACCGCACAACAACATGAAGACGCTGGTAAGCGCCACCGCCTGGGGCGCGCTGTAGGCCATGCCGAGGATCGCCAAGGGGCTCAACAACGCGCCGCTGAGGATCATCGGTTTATAACGACCGGTCACCGAGGTCATGCGCCCGGCGAAATACGCGCCCATCGGCAAGCCCATCGCCAACGGCAGCAAGTGCAGGGCTGCGCTGTCGGCACCAGCGCCGGTCACGGTCTGGTAGCGCAGGGGCATCAGCACCGTCAGGGAAATCGCCTGGAAGCTGGTGACGAAAATCGTGCACCAGCACAACACCGCACTGCGGTTGGCAAACAAGTGCATCGGCAACAGCGGTTCCCGCGCCCGGCGTTCGTGCCACACAAACACGCTTAACGCCATCAGTGCGCAGGCCAGCAACCCCAGCACTTGATCGTCACGCCACGAATGGCCCTGGCCGATTTCAGTGATGCCCAGCAACAAGGCGGTGAGGCCGACGATCATCAGCACCGTGCCGAGGTAATCGATGATCGGCTTGCGCTGCGGCACCGGCAGCCCCACCAGAGTGCGATGGGCCACGTACCAGGCGCCGACGCCCAGTGGCAGGTTGATCAAAAACACCCAGCGCCACGACAGGTACTCGGTCATATAACCGCCCAGCACCGGCCCGGCCACGCTGGCCACCGCGTACATGCTGCTGAAATACCCCTGATAACGTCCCCGTTCGCGGGGAGGAATAATGTCGCCAATGATCGCCTGGCTCACCGAGACCATCCCGCCAGCGCCGATACCCTGCACAACCCGCGCCAGCACCAGTTGCTCCATGCTTTGCGCAAGGCCGCAGAACAGCGACGCGAGGGTGAACACGCCCATGCCGATGAGCATCATGGGCCGGCGCCCATACAGATCGCCAAGCTTGCCGTAGATCGGCACCGCCACGGTCATCGCCACCATGTAGCCTGAGATCACCCAGGCCAGCAGGTTGACGTCATGGAACTGTGCGGAAATGGCCGGCATGGACACGGCGACAATGGTCTGGTCCAGGGCACCCAGGAAGATCGCCATCATCAGCGCGACCAGGATACTGCGCACGGCGGGAACGGTTGGAGCGGGCTGATTGAGGTGTGTCACGGCAGAACCTTCGAGCAGGGCCCACAGGCAACGGTCACCGGTGGGAATGCTCGATACGATAGCAGGCTATTCGATAGGCTCGTAAGGAAGGCCGACGTAATTTTCTGCGATGGTTTTACGCCCGGCCTCAGAGCGAATGAAATAGTCCAGTTCGCTTTCGGCAATACGCTGGCTGAAGTCATCCGCCTGGGGAAACTGATGCAGCATCGAGGTCATCCACCAGGAAAACCGCTCGGCTTTCCACACCCGGCGCAGGCAGATTGCCGAGTATTTTTCCAGCAAGTCCAGGCGCCCTTCGCGGTACACCTTGAGCAAGATGCGGAACAAGGTGCTCACATCACTGGCTGCCAGGTTCAAGCCCTTGGCACCGGTGGGCGGCACAATGTGCGCGGCATCGCCGAGCAGGAACAGGCGCCCGTACTGCATGGGTTCCACCACAAAGCTGCGCAGCGGCGCGATGCTCTTCTCGATCGACGGGCCGGTCACCAATCGTTCGGCTAATGTGCCGGGCAGGCGGCTTTTGAGTTCATCCCAGAAACGTTCATCCGCCCAGTCCTCCAGCTTCTCTTCGACCGGCACTTGCAGGTAGTAACGGCTGCGGGTCGGCGACCGCATGCTGCACAGCGCAAAACCCCGCGCATGTTTGGCGTACACCAGCTCGGCATGTACCGGCGGCGTGTCGGCCAGCACGCCCAGCCAGCCGAAGGGATAGACCCGTTCGAACACCTTCAGCGCTTGCGCCGGTATCGACTGGCGGGCCACGCCATGGAAACCGTCGCAGCCGGCAATGTAGTCGCACTCCAGGCGACAGGCTTGGCCTTCATGCTCAAAGGTCAGCCACGGCTGTTCACTTTTCAGGTCATGGGGTTGAACATTGGAGACTTCGTACAGGGTGATGGCACCCGCGGCTGCGCGGGCGGCCATCAGGTCGCGGGTGACCTCGGTCTGGCCGTAGATCATCACCGACTGGCCGCCGGTCAAGGCCTTGAGGTCGATGGAGGTGAGTTGGCCATTGAGGGCAATGTCAAACCCGTCGTGCACCAGACCCTCGGCGTCCATGCGTTGGCTGACGCCGGCTTCGCGCAGCAGGTCGACCATGCCCTGTTCCAACACACCGGCGCGGATACGGCCTTGTACGTAATCGGCGCTCTGACGCTCTAGAACGAGGGTCTGGATGCCAGCGTTGTGCAGCAGTTGGCCGAGCAGCAATCCGGAAGGACCGGCACCAATAATGGCGACTTGGGTTTTCAGGGTTTTCATTATTTTTATGACCTTCAAGCTTCACGCGAACGTATGGAGTGAAAGAGTTGTCATTGCTCTTGTGGCTGACATTTTTCACTTGAGTGAGGCTCATAAGAAGGTGAAAACTGCGTCAAAACCTGTGCTTTTCGCCAATCGGGGCGATTACCGAACCATTATCCTGAGTATCGGATTGAAACCATGACCAAAACCGCGATTCCGGTCTTCAAGCTTTACGGGGAAAGCCAGCAGTGGCCGACTCCCGATTTGTTGCACTGCGAAACCATTTCCCGGCGCAGTCGGGAATACCAGTGGGAAATCCAGCCCCACCGGCACGCGGACCTGTGCCAGTTGCTGTATGTGCACAAAGGCCAGGCACAACTGGAAATCGAGGGCCAGCGCACCACGCTTAACGAGTCGAGCCTGCAAGTGCTGCCACCGCTGTGCGTGCATGGCTTTCGTTTTTCCGAAGATGTGGAAGGGTTTGTGGTAACGCTTTCGGCGCCGCTGGTCAGCCACTTGCAGGCGCAACTGGGCTCTACCGTCGATGGCCTGCACACACTCGGCAGCTACCCGGCGGGCAAGGACAGCGATTACTTGAACAGCCTGTTCGTACGCTTGCAGGACGAATACGCCGATGACCAACCGGCACGGGACATGATGCTGCACGCTCTGGTCAGCGTGTTGTTGGTATGGGTCAGCCGCCAGGCGATCCAGCGCCGCCATCCACGCGCGCCGCGGGGTCGTGAGTACTTTCGGCGGTTTACGCAACTGGTCGAACAGCATTACCGCGAACACCCGAAGATTGAAGACCTGGCCCACAAGCTGGGCATCTCGGTCTCACACTTGAACGGGACGTGTCGGGAATTGGGTGGGCAACCGGCATTGCAGATCATGCATGACCGCCAATTGCTGGAAGCCAAGCGCCTGCTGACCTACACCAGCATGACCATCAATGAAATGTCCGAGGTGCTGGGTTTTTCCGACCCGACCAACTTCTCACGGCTGTTTCGCCGCAGGGTCGGGTTTTCACCCAAGGCGTTTCGTGAACAACTGAAGGCAGAGCAGCCTACCTGAGCGCACTGAAACTGCCGGTGCGGGGAACGCATTGGTCCTGATGGCAGCTGATAGCGAACGCCGCTGGCTGCATGCGCGTTTGCTCGACGCGGTAGGCGGCAGTCCCATACAGCGCTGTCGCCAATGCGCAGAGGGTGAAAATTGTCAGGTACTTTCTGGTTTTAATGCTCATGGCACAGACCTCTGAACGGATCTACAGGGTGCTGTTTAAAGCATAGGTCAACTTGCCCTGATGCGATGCCATTCAGCGCGCTTATTTCAGCTCAAAGCCCGACATCCCAAACTGGCTCTTCGGGAAAGCGCAGCACCAGGAAATCCAGGAGGCTACGCAACGCCGAAGGCATATGTTTGCGTGAGGCGTACACCGCATAGATGTTCATTTGTCGTGGCTCGGCGTGCGGCAGCAAGCGCACCAACTCCCCACTGCGAATCAGCTCGCCGGCCTGATAACTGGGCAGCATCGCCACACCTGCCCCGGCCAGCGTCACGCGCATTAACGTGCTGGCCTCGTTGGCCGTGATATTGCCGTGGACCGGCACCGACACGTGCTCTCCGTTTTCTTCGAAATGCCACAGGCTCTTGCCGAAGTAGGAGTGAGTCAGGCAATTGTGCCGGGCCAGGTCTTCGACTTTCTGCGGCGCCGGATGCTCGCGCAGATAAGCCGGTGTGGCGCACACCACCGAGCGACATACGGTCAGGCGCCGGGCGATCAGGTTGGGGTCCAGGTCGTTGCTGGTGCGGATCGCCAGGTCGATGCGCTCGTCCACCAGGTTCACCGTGCGATCAAGCATCTGCAAATCCACCGTCACCAAGGGGTAAAGCTTGACGTATTCGGCAATCGCCGCGCCCAGCTGCGCCTGGCCGAACGAGGTGCTGACGCTCAGGCGCAACAGACCTCGGGGTGCATCATCGGGTTCGCTGACGGCGGCCTGCATATCCCCACACAAGTCCAACAATTGCCGGCAACGCGGTAGTGTTTCCCCCCCGGCGGCAGTGAGGCTGAGCTTGCGCGTGGTGCGGTGTAGCAGGCGTGCACCCACCCAGTCTTCCAGTTCGGCCAGGTAACGCGAGACCACCGGGCGCGACAGGTCAAGGTGGTCGGCAGCGGCGGATTGGCTGCCCAGGTCCACCACGGTGACAAACACGCGCATTGCTTGAAGACGATCCATGATTTGCCCGCTTTTAGAAACAAACTATGTCCCAGCATCGCATTTTTTGTCGCGTTTCATGCAACTAAGCTCTGTGCATCCCTTATCTATGGCAGGAGCTGCCCGATGTTCTCGACCTTCAAACGCTTGACCCTGGCTACTGCCGCCCTGGCATTCGCTGCCCACGCAGCGGCGGCAGACCTGAAACTGGACGTGTACAACCCAGGCGAAGCCGCGATCTTCCCGGTCAGCTCGGTGCTGGTGAGCGGCGAGAAAGACGCGATCCTGGTGGATGCGCAATTCGGCAAAGGCCAAGCCGAGCAACTGGTGCAGAAGATCCGCGCCAGCGGCAAACGCCTGACCACCATCTACATCAGCCATGGCGACCCGGACTACTACTTCGGCCTGGACACCCTCACCGCCGCTTTCCCCGACGCCAAGGTGCTGGCGCCGCAGCCAGTGGTTGACCATATCAACGCCACCGTCGCCGACAAGCTGGCCTTCTGGGGCCCGAAAATGGGCGCAGACAAACCGGCCAAGACCCTTGTACCGCAGGTACTTAAAGGCCACAGCCTGACGCTGGAAGGGCAGCAGCTTGAAGTGGTGGGCCTCGACGGCCCGCAGCCAGATCGCAGCTTTGTGTGGATCCCGTCGATCAAGGCCGTGGTTGGTGGTGTGGTTATCGCTGAAAACATCCACGTCTGGATGGCTGATACCCAGAGCGCGCAATCCCATAAAGACTGGTTGGCCACCCTCAAGCGCATTGAAGACCTGAAACCGAACACCGTGGTGCCAGGCCATTACCTGGGCACGCCATCGCTGGCCTCGGTCAACTTCACCGCCGATTACATCAAGGCCTTCGACCTCGAAACCGCCAAGGCCAAGGACTCCGCCGCCCTGATTGCGGCCATGAAAAAACGCTACCCCACCCTCGCCGACGAAAGCTCGCTGGAACTGAGCGCCAAAGTCGCCAAGGGCGAAATGAAGTGGTAACTGGCTTTAAACCTTAACCCTGTTGGAGAACATCATGAGCAAGATTGCAATCATTGGTGCCACCGGCCGCGCCGGTAGCCAACTGCTGGAAGAAGCGCTGCGTCGCGGGCATACCGTCACCGCCATCGCCCGCAATACCGACAAGCTGGCTGTGCGCCCAGGCGTTACGGTCAAACAGGTTGATGCCCTGGATGCCGAGGCCTTGCAACACGCCATCAGCGGTAGCGACGTGGTGATCAGCGCGGCGCACTTCGCCACGCTTCCCGCCAGCGCCGTGATCGGCCCGGTGAAAAAGGCCGGGGTGAAACGTTTGTTGGTGGTCGGCGGCGCAGGTTCGCTGTTGTTGCCCGGTGGCGGGCGCGTGATCGACAGCGAAGGGTTCCCGGCTGAATATAAAGCTGAAGCCAGTGCCGGGGCTGAATTCCTGGAAACGCTGCGCCAGGAAAAGGAACTGGACTGGACCTTCCTGTCGCCATCGGCCCTGTTCGACGGCACCGAGCGCACGGGCAAATTCCGCCTGGGCACGGATGATCTGCTGATGGACAGTGATGGCAACAGCTCAATCAGTTTTGCCGACTTCGCCATCGCCATGCTGGATGAAGTGGAAACACCGAAGCACTCGCAAAAGCGCTTTACGGTCGGTTACTGACCCAACGCCGTCAACGCTAACCACGATGCGAAGCGAGTAGCTCTTGATCTGCTTTTGATCTTGATCTTAAGCGCCCCGTTAAACCACGCTGGCCGGAATTCGACAGGGATTTGGGGGTAAACCGGCAGGGATGCCGGTTTAGCCGCCCCGCGCCATGGATGGCGCGTGGCGGCGGCCCCCAAAATCACTGGCGGATTACGGGTACACCGAGCCTAGGCGAGGTGCCGAGTGGTGGGGCAAGAGCCCTTTTGGTTACTTTTGGCTGGGCCGGCATTCCGGCTTTTCAAAAGTGAGCCGCCGTCAGGCGGAACCCTAAGTGGCCGTTACCGCAGCAATGGATATGTACACAATCCAACTGTGTTGACTGTCAGGCCGCCTTCGCGAGCAAGCCCGCTTGTATGCTAGGACTTGAAGGGAGGAGAAGGGACAAAGCCCGATTCTGACTGTTGACGCAGTACAGACCGTGGGAGATTTCGCCCCTCCTCCTTTCACCCA
>NZ_JAENSV010000083.1:0-7608 GCF_016613265.1 Pseudomonas sp. MF6751 | reverse complement strand
GCTGAAGCCTTGAGCTTGACTGAGTTGAATGATGGCGCGCTCTTCGACGCTGAGTTCGGAATAGGACATAGGGGCAGCACCGTACCGGAAAGGTCAGGTGTTGCACTCAGTTTTCGCGGCCGCCGTATTTAACTCTCACGGATGTATTCAGGTTCTCAATGACGAATCGTCTCTCGATAGGGATACGCAGCGTCTTTCCGGCCTGGTCGGCACTCAACTCCACGGATTCTGACGTGCTGGAGAGTTCACCGTCCCAATCTAACTTGATAATGTCACCTCCCAAGCTGTCAGTGAGTGCAAGAGTGACCTCTACATGGGTTCCAATATCATTCGGGTCCAGATAGTTTCCCGTGGTGTGCGCAACCTGCGGAAGCGGCAATGTCCTTGCAGGCTCGCCAACTTGAAGTTGCAAACGTTGCGACTGACGCTCGGGCTTTAGGTCGATACGCTCGTAATACACTTCGACAGGCAACGTGTTGAAACGTCTGACTTGCTCGTTCGGCACGGTAAACGAAACCACTCGGTCAACCGGAAAAGGATCTAGATAAAACTCTTCTGTAAAGTTAACCGAATGGGCTGCCCACACAATGCGCAGTTTGGTTGCGGTGGTCCAGCCATCCTGTACGTTGAACTTCATCGTGGCAATGGACGTTGGCTCCAGCTCTCCACCGGGGGCTTCGACAATGCGCGGTGCAGGCCATTCGGGGACGTTACCTGTAACCGTGACACGCACTTTTCTCGATGGCAGCCATTTGTCGTCCCGGTGCTTGTAAAGGCTGTAGTACATGATCACCGTACCCATCGCGACGGCACGCACCCATTCATTCGGGATGTCGAACTCTTCGATAACATTGGTCAGTACGACAGATCTTTCCTCCGAGTGGAAAAAGGGCACATTTTGAACATCGCGCCCCTCCCACTCAAACGCGATTGTATCGCCCCGCTCAAAAAAATCGTTATCGACAAACACCTGGACTGTCTGGTCTGCGGCTCCCAACTCGTCAAGGTTCACGTCCTCCCCGGCCTGCTCCAGGAAGGGTGGGCGCGGGCGTAACAAGCCGAGGTTGACCTCGACGCGCTTCTTCTGCGACCAATTCGAGGCTGAATTGGGATCAGCAGGGTAGTTACCGGCCACATCCCTGATCTGCATGGCCACCGGCATGTTCACGTAGTGGGGGTTTTCGAGGATATCCTCAAGGGATATCGTCATCTCAAATTCACGCCCCACTTCGCTGGCCGCCACCACTTTTTCGACAATCTTTGAGCCCCAGGCAATACGGCAGGTATCCCACTCAGCCATATATTCCCAGGGCTGAATTTCAAGTGTCACACCGCGTTCCGCCCTGGCCATGTCTACGTGGCTACCGGCTTCCAGGTCGGGCGGCAGATAAAATACCAGGCCTCGATGACCGCTTTCAGAGTGCTGGTCGGGATCGCCAGGGCGGTTGCGTTTTACCCTGAGCCTCAGCGGCTTGGTTTTGGAGGTGTTGCCGCTGGGGCGCCTGATAAGGCAATAGACTTCGGCCCATTCCGGCAGGATCTGTTCCTTATCCACCATCAAGCTGAAAAACCGATTGCCCTGGTTCTCCGGTTGGATGATGAGATAGTCCACGGGCGCATGAGGGTTGTTCCAGATCAGGTAGATCTCGGTGTCCAATACCTGATCGGGAAACCCCAGGAGCAGCACCTCCAGATCATGTTCGACGTGTCGCGCGCCGAGGGCGCCGTCGGACTCGGTATCCCCTTCGACGGGAGGCGTTATACCGCTGATCAAGACTGGGCCCAGATCGTAGTCTTCGAGGGGGGTGACTGTCTCTTTTATCGTTTTGCCGGTCATTGCTCTATCTCCAGGGCAAGGTTTTCGGGAGGGCTGCAGTTTTTACTTAACTACCGGCGCCCCAATCTGCACTGGCTGACGTATCGATTCGTTCAGGTCCCTGCTGCTGGCCAGAATGTTTGCGGATTCATAAACGTAGTAAAGGTCCGGCGTCGTGCGATTGAATTTCAACAGCGCGTCATACGGAATCAGGCGTCTGATCGCCACGCCCTCGGGCACCTGGCCGACCGTGAAGGGGTCATCGTAAATGATAAGGTCGTGGCTGCCCGGCACCTCATAACGCATGATCAACATAAGCTTGTCGGTGGGTTGGCGCCAGGCGTACCACGGGATCTCCGCGGCGGCGCCATTGACGGGAATTGGGTTGACCACATGAGAGGGGTAGCGCAAAAAAGTCGGCGGCTGTAGCCGGACAAGGGCATCCTGCACAGCAGCAGAGGCAAACTTCGAGTAACCCACCTTGTCGAGCCCCTTGAGCAAGATAAAGCTGACCTCGATCTTGCCGCCGGCGCAGGCTCGCACCTTGTCATTAGGTATATGGAAGTCATGGGGCCTGCCAGCCGCTGTAATCGAAACGTATTCCTCGTGCAGCACCACGCCCCCCAACTTAGGGTAACCCCGGTAAGTGGCAAAATACGTGTGCCCTACAGGCCCATCAAACGGGTAGGTGAAAAGCTGCATATGCAGGTCCTCACCGGCGAGTGATTCAAGATCGATGACACCGGGGAACTGCTGTTGCACGAAGATAGGTGCTTCCAAATTCGCGGTACCAATATCCACCAGCACCGGGATATTTCTTGAGCGGGGAGTGGATACGTTGCGCACTGCGTCAACGACTTGAAAATTCACTAAACGGTTAGTGCCGTTTCCGACGGCGACAATGTGATCGCGGTTGAGTTTTATCTCGGTCGGCAGGCCTACCCCCGGCACTTGCTGACGCGGCGGAAAATAGTTGCCGAATTGGGCCTCAATCACATCCAACTCATGCATGTTCGGGTAAGGATCACAGGTAATAGTGACACCTCGACCGGCCTGTATTTCTCGGATCTCTAAGTCAGACAGCGTGAAGTTGAGTGCAGAATGACCTGGTTCGATCTCATCCATGTCGCGGCCCGCCGGCATGCTTCTCTTGACCATTAATGTCAGCGGATAGGAGGCATCATTATCCGGTCCGCCCTCATACAGCACCTTGTACTGCAGTATCACATCGCCCTCGGGCAGGTCGTTGTCCGAGATAGCGAATGAAAAACTGTTTCGCTGTTCTTCTCCAGGCAACAGGGTTTTCTCGGCAAGGACCTTCACCCCTCCGGCGATGGACAGCACTTGGATCGTATCCTTGGGCTTGGCCGACCAGTTTTTATCCACTGCAACGGTCAATCCTTTGGCCAACAACCACTGCGGGATACCGCCGTCATAGCCTTTAAACGCTGGGGACATCCCTGGAACCCGCGGGGTGTCAAGAAACTTGGGTTTTATCGGCGACACCTTTTTGCTGTCAGTGGTAGCCGGCTTGCTGTTTTTACTAGGCATGGCGTTCTCCGGGTAGGACGTAGGCGAGCATTACAGGATGCTGTTCCTGAGCGTGTAGATATCAAACACCTGTGAATAAGAACTTGGCTACTGTCAAAACTGACAGGTTTAGACGAACGGTCGTGCTCAAGTACATCAGTCAAGAACCGGACAGTATCTGCACGCGCCGTCGCACTGACTCGTTCAGGTCAGTGGACCGCGCTTTGACGGAAGGTGATTCGGAAGTGGACTCGTACACGAAGTAAAGGTCTGGGGCGTAGCCTGCGAATTGTTCGATGTCTGCGCCTCTGATGACCCACTGAATCGGCTGACCATCGCCCCAAAATGACCCCACCGGTTTCGTCACGCTATACAAGATGATTTCATTGAGTGACTTCACAAAGCGCAGGATCAACGTCAGCCTGTCGTGGGAGGTGCGCCAGGCATACCAGGGGAGCGTCACCACGAGTTCTGTTTCGATGTGAACGATATCTTCAGGGTATTTTTCGAAGTAGGGCGCCTCCAGCCGTACCACCGTCCCCAACACTTCAGCGAAGGTTTTCTTCGATGTTTGATTGACCAGGTCGTCTGCCCGAATCAATTCGTAGCTCAATTCCACCCGTCCTCCAGCGGCAGCACGGACCTTGCTGTAAGGCACCTCGTGATACGTCACGGTACCGGCCCTGCTGATGGTGACTATGCGCCGATGCACCACCTCGCCGCCCAAAGGCGGGTAGGCTTTGAAGGTGATGACATACCAGTCGCCAGCCCTGCCGACGCGTGCCGGGGTATACATACCGACGGTCAGGTTGCCACCGGCGAGTTTTTCAATGTCGATATACCCCAGCGGGTCGTCAGACTGGATGAAAGGGCCGTCCCATTGCGCACTGGTAAGCTCTACACGCACTTGCCGGTATCCGGACCTGAGGGCCGACGCATTGCCGACAAGGTCTACGACGTAGAAACCGGTTAGCAGGTTCTCACTATCGCCGGCGCTGGCAATCTGGGCGTAATTGATGACGATCAGCGTCGGCTGGCCCACACCCGCGACCTTTTGCACGATGGTCAGGCCGCCCCATTGGAAGTGGATGCGGTCTTCAGCATGCATATTCGGGTAAGGCTCAATGATGGCATTGACGCCTTTTGTGGCATCGGGTGGGAATACCGTGAGAGTCGAGAGCGTGAACGCCAGTTCCGAGTGGCCCGGTTCGATCGGTTCAATATCTTCACCGGCGGGCAGTTGTGTTTTGATCAGCACACTCAGCGGATAAGAGACCTCGTAGTCGTCCTGGCTCCCTTTGTAATTCACCACGTATCCCAGGCGCATCTCTCCGTCGGGAAGCTTTTCTGCAGGAATGGAAAAGAAATAACTGTTGTGATGCTCTTCTCCAGGAGCTACCTGCTTGATGGCCAGCAACGTCATGTCAGGCATCGAGACGATACTGACGATATCGTCGATGCTGGCAACCCAAGTGTTGTCCACTCTGACGCTCAGGCCTGCCGCGATTAACCAGGCCGGAATGCCCCCGTCGTAGCCGTCGACTTGGTTTGTGAGGCCCGGAATCAACAAGCGCGGAAGCTGCCTCGGTTGGTCCGGCGAGGAGATCTTGGCGCTTTCGTTGCTCATTTTCGTTCTCCTGAGCGAGTCGTTAGGTCGGCGCATCGCGGCTTAACCACCTATGCCTTGGCGTTATCAAACACTCGTGATTCAGCGCTGGCTACTGTCAAAGTTCACAGGTTACGACGAGTGGTGTTGCGGAATTTTTTTCCATTGCGTTGTCATTACGCAGATAGGCGGCCGTCTGTCGCTACCTGTGAATTCTGACAGTAGCCAGGGCAGTGCATTCAGGTGTCTGATTTACCCAACTGATGCCCATGTCGATGGGGCTGCGTGAAATCGAGGAGGCAACATGGCCAGGCATCTTTATCGCCGTCCTTCCCTAACTCCCAACCTGCCAGTGGTGGACATCCCGCTGGTGCACCCGCCCATCGAGGGCGATATCGAGAACGCTGATGGCGGCATCGGCGTGTCGCATACCATGCGGCCCTTGGTGGTGCATATCGACAGGCCAGATGGGACACCCGAAGGAACGTTGTTCGAGTTGTACTGGGGGCCCGGTAGTCCGGTTGCCTTCAACCTGATTCGCGAAGGCGATGAGCACTTGACCCGCATCCCCTTCACTGTGCCGTTCGACAGTATTCGCGAGCCCTGGGCTGACCCGGTGCAGGTGCTGGTTATTTGCGGCAGTGACGATAATTCCCAGACCGCTCCATTGCGTCTACGCGTCAACCTGCAACATCCCGGCGGAGAAGACCTCAACCCGGCACCCGGTAATCAGAACCTGATGTTGGAATTACCGGAGGATGTAAGGCTTGAGGGGGTCAATGATGAGCGGGCCAAGCTCGGCGTGGAGATAATCTGCAGGCACTGGTCGAACATGGCTGCCTATGACCTGCTCATCGTCGTCTGGGGGTCGGCTCGCATCGAGCGGTTGATCCAGCCGGATGAAGTCGGCCGGGACATTGTTTGCTTTGTGGGCTATGAAGCCATCCAGGATGCCGGGGACAGTGAGTTGCTGCCGGTCGCGTTTCAAGTTCAAGGCCCCACCGGAAATATGCCCGATCCATGGGCGCTCTGGTCGACAACTGCGTTGGTTTCGGTGTACCTGGAAACCGATCGCCTGGGCGCGGCCTGGGTCCAGTTTCCTGAGACTGATCGAGAAATTGATCTGGAAGTATTAGGCACTCGGGACGTTGAAGTCGGTCTGGCAGTTTCAGCGGCGGATGCAAGGGCCTACAGTCAGATTTTCTTTTACTGGAATGGGAAGAGTCACCAAGGGGGCTCGGTTTCCCATTTTGAAGATCGGCCCCTGGCAGGTGGGAAGGGTTATACCTTCAAGATCGAAAACCACTTGGTGCATGCAATCGCCCAAGGCAGCGCGGTGGTGTATTACGAGTTGACGGGTGCCAGCGCCGGCGTGCCCGACAAACGCTCACACAATCTCTACCTCTCGGTTATCGGGGAGATAGTCAGATGGCCTGCGCCGACAGTGGACCAGGCCTTGGGTGGCGTTCTCAAGCCGGACTTGCCGCTGATTACCATCCGCTTCCCGGCGCAAACCAGTTGGGCCAGCTCCGACAGGCTGCAAGTGATCATCTTGGCCGCCGACGCCGAGGGTACGGTCGACTATATTGCCGGCCGAGCCGTCGGCGAGATATCCCCTGGCGAGGAAATGACTTTTGATGTATCCGGCACCGAGCTCGCACGCTTTGATGGGCGCCAGATCGAAGTGCTTTATAGCGTTACTCGAGGAAGCGAGCAGCCTCAGGAGTCTCTGCGCCAGGTGTATCAAGTGGGGGAGCCTACACGGGACATGCCGGCGCCCGAGGTGGAAAAGGCTCAAGGCAATCAATTGGATCCGGACGACGTCGTCAACGGGGCCAACGTCAAGGCGCCCTTCAGCGAGACCCAGGCCGGGGATGGGTTGACGCTGTATTGGTATAGCCGCGTTTCCGCGCCGCCTATTCCATTCAACGTAGAGACGGATGGGCAAGTCGCTGTCTTCCCGGTGCCGTACAAATATATCGGGCCCAACGAAGATGAATGGGTTTCGGCTTTTTATACCTTGGAGCGCGACGGCAAGAAGCGTTACTCAGCAATCACTGACCTGCTGATCAGTCGTGGCTTGATGGATTTGCCGGTACCGGCGTTGCGCCACGCCAGTATCACCGGCCCGGAAACGGCCACGTTGGCACCCATGAATGTGTTGCAAGGCAGCAAGCTGGTGGTCAGCTATACCGGCATGGCCGATACTGATTTCATTCAACCCAAAATGGTCGGTACAGCGGGTATCGGTTCGCCAGCAATACCCGGAAAACCGGGGAACGCGGCGGCGGGCAGCGTGGAGTTTGATATTGCCTCTTTGGCTTTTGCGGCGAATGTCGGCAACGCTGACAGAACCTTCACGCTTGAATATGTCGTCACACGGAATGATGTGGGTTGGCCGTCGAAGGTGTTAAGGGTAACGGTAACGCCGATACCCCAGGCTGAGTTGGCCAAAACCGTGCTCAAGATCAATCAGGCTAACGCGGCGACTCAAGTACTGGACTTGACTACGTTTACCGGCAATGCCACAGGTGGCGGTTGCAGAAGCTGAGTGCAACACGGTTATTGATTTGAAGCTGGAGCATGATGCCGCATAGCCATGGCTTCCTGCATCACCTCGCCCATGACTTCGATCGGGCACTTGAAATCGAAGCGT
>NZ_JAENSV010000082.1:0-8048 GCF_016613265.1 Pseudomonas sp. MF6751 | reverse complement strand
CCACACAGGCGTTGGTAATACTGGCCCGCAAGCTTGCTCGGGTGGTGTTCGCTCTGCTGAAAGGGCAAAGCGAATATCAACCAAAAGTTGGTTGAGGGTTGCCCCTCAACCATAGAATCTCCCACAGATTGAACGCGGGGCATCAGCTCGATAGGTGTCGGCTGGCAGGCCGTCAGCGCAGGCAAGCCAGCTCCCACGTTTCGATCCTAGGGCGTCAGGTAGATAAGCGTCGGCCGTCCGGCCGTCGCGGAGCAAGCTCCCTCGACACAGGTTCAGCGTCGCTGCGCAGCCAGCCCCCTCATTTACTCCTTCAGCACTCGTTGAGCCCTTCACGAAAGCGCAGCGCCATCTTCTTCAACTCCTGGCGCCAGCCTTCCAACTCTTCGCGGCTCAACGGCTTGGGCTCATCCTGTTCCAAGGCCACGGCGACGATCAGCGGCTGGGTGACATCCCCCTTGGGCACATGGGGAATACGCGGCGGCTGAAACATATCCGCATGGGCTTTGAGCAGCCGCGCCACCCAACTGTCGGGGCTCTGGGCCATTTCCACCAGTTCGGCCAACTCGGGGATGGCCATGGCGTCCAGCACTTCACGATTCATGATCATTTCTGCACGCGGCGCACCGGCCTGGGGTAGGCGGTAGAACCCGGCGATTTCATGGCAGAGCCCCAGCAAGGCACCGTACAGGTGGAACAACGCCGCTTCGCGCCCCGCCTGTACCAGAGCGATGGCGTTCATCTCTTTCCCTTCCTCGGCACGGCTAAGGGCCTCCAGGGATAAACCCGCGAAGTAAATTTTCTGGTTGGTACGGGTATAGAGTTCGTTGGCCATGACGGCAATCTCCACAACGAATAGGCATGATGCTGACTGCGTAGGAGCGAGCTTGCTGTGGCGAGGGAGCTTGCTCCCGCTCGACTGCGTAGCAGTCGCCAGCTATTGGGGGCGCTTCGCACCCCAGCGCAAGCAAGCTTGCTCGCCACAACAAGCTCAATCCTACAGTAAGCAAAAGCCGTCTATACAGACGGCTTTTGGCGTTAACAGACTAGCGGATCAAGCGCCCTGGCGCTTGTCCTCGACCTTCCACTTGCCGCCGTCGTAGAACGCTTTCCAGCCAGTAGGCTTGCCGTCCACTTCGGTCTGCACGTACTGCTCCTTGGTCTTGCGGCTGTAGCGGATCACGGCTGGGCGACCATCCGGGTCCTTCTTCGGCGCTTCACACAGGAAGTGGTACTTCGGATCGATCTCGTCCTTGTGCGGCACGATCTCCATCACCAGTGGCGCACGGGTCTCGCGGTTTTTCGGGAACTGGCTCGCAGCCAGGAACAGCCCCGAAGCGCCGTCACGCAGGATGTAGGTGTCGTTGACCTTCTCGCACTTGAGCTCGGGCATCTTCACCGGGTCCATCTTCGGCGGCGCCGCATCACCGCTTTTCAGCAGTTTGCGGGTGTTCTTGCAGGTTGGGTTGGTGCACCCGAAGAACTTGCCGAAACGGCCAGTCTTGAGCTGCATCTCGCTGCCGCACTTGTCGCATTCCAGGCTCGGGCCTTCATAGCCCTTGATGCGATAGGTGCCCTCTTCGATCTCGTAGCCGTTGCAATCCGGGTTGTTACCACAGATGTGCAGCTTGTGCTTCTCGTCCAGCAGGTAGGCGTCCATCGCCGTGCTGCAGATCGGGCAGCGATGCTTGCCACGCAGCACCAGCGACTCGGACTCACCCTCGTCGTCAGCCGCGATTTCATCGCCCGGCACCAGGTTGACGGTCGCCTTGCAGCGCTCTTTGGGCGGCAGGCTGTAGCCCGAGCAACCGAGGAACACGCCGGTGGAGGCGGTACGAATCTGCATCGGTCGACCGCAGGTAGTGCACGGAATATCCGTCATCACCGGCTGGTTGGCGCGCATCCCGTTCTCGGGGTTCTCAGCCACTTCGAGCTTTTTCTTGAAGTCGCCGTAGAACTCGTCCAGCACGTTTTTCCAGTCGCGTTCGCCCTGGGCCACGTCATCGAGGTTCTCTTCCATGCCGGCAGTGAAGCCGTAGTCCATCAGGTTGGAGAAGCTCTCCGACAGACGCTCGGTCACGATGTCACCCATCTTTTCCGAATAGAAACGACGGTTGTGCAGCGCAACGTAGCCACGGTCCTGGATGGTGGAGATGATCGCCGCGTAGGTCGACGGACGACCGATACCGCGCTTCTCCATCTCTTTTACCAGGCTGGCTTCGGAATAACGCGCCGGCGGCTTGGTGAAGTGCTGGGACGGGTCGAGCTTGATCAGCTTGAGCGTGTCGCCCTGGGCCATGTCCGGCAGCACATCATCATCGCCAGGCTTAGCGATCTGCGGCATCACACGGGTGTAGCCGTCGAACTTGAGGATACGGCCCTTGGCACGCAACTCGAAATCGCCCGCGCCCACGCTGACGGTAGTAGACAGGTATTGCGCCGGCAGCATCTGGCAAGCCAGGAACTGGCGCCAGATCAGCTCGTAGAGGCGCTCAGCGTCGCGCTCCATGCCGCTCAGCTTGGCAGGCGTGGTGTTGGCGTCGGAAGGACGAATCGCTTCGTGAGCCTCTTGTGCGCCTTCCTTGCTGCTGTAGACGTTCGGCTTCTCCGGCAGGTAGGTCTTGCCGAATTCGCTTTCAATATAGGTACGCGCCATCGCCACCGCGTCTTGCGACAGGTTGGTGGAGTCCGTACGCATATACGTGATGTAGCCAGCCTCATACAGACGCTGGGCCATCATCATGGTCTTCTTCACCCCGAAGCCCAGGCGGTTGCTCGCGGCTTGTTGCAGGGTGGAGGTGATGAACGGCGCCGACGGCTTGCTGCTGGTCGGTTTGTCTTCACGCTTGACGATGCTGTAGCTGGAAGCCTTGAGCTTCTCCAGCGCGGCCATGGCCTGGGCTTCGTTCAGCGGTTTGAAGGCCTCGCCTTTCTCACGGGCCACTTCAAAGCGCACATTGGCGCCCTTGGCAGTGCCGAGGTCGGCGTGAACTTCCCAGTATTCTTCAGGGATGAACGCACGGATCTCGCGCTCACGCTCCACCACCAGCTTGACTGCCACCGATTGCACACGGCCGGCGGACAGGCCACGAGCGATCTTCGCCCACAGCAGTGGCGAGACCATGTAGCCGACGACGCGGTCGAGGAAGCGACGGGCCTGCTGGGCGTTGACACGGTCGATGTCCAGCTCGCCCGGCTTGGAGAAGGCTTCCTGAATGGCTTTCTTGGTGATTTCGTTGAACACCACGCGCTTGTAGCGGCTGTCATCACCGCCGATGGCTTCGCGCAGGTGCCAGGCAATGGCTTCCCCTTCGCGGTCCAAGTCCGTCGCGAGATAGATGGTGTCAGCATCTTTGGCGAGCCGGCGCAGCTCTTCGATGACCTTTTCCTTGCCCGGAAGGATTTCGTATTTGGCCTTCCAGCCATGGTCCGGGTCCACACCCATGCGCGAAACCAGTTGCTTGCGCGCTTTTTCTTTAGGCGTGAGTACCGGACCTTCGCCCGCGGCGGCCTTGCCGCGCTTGGCGGCAGGCTCCTTGCTGGCGCTAGCCGAACCGCTGGTGGGCAGGTCTCGGATATGGCCGATACTCGACTTCACCACGTACTCGTTGCCCAAGTACTTGTTGATGGTCTTGGCCTTAGCCGGGGATTCCACAATGACCAGCGATTTGCCCATGGATCGGAAAATTCCTGAATTCGAGAAGTGAAAGGCAGTTGGCGCCTGACGCGGCAACGCTATATATAGTGGCAACCGGATGAGGTCAAGCGCAGCATTCTGCGCGACCTGCCGTTATTGCCCTGTAAAAAGACTGGGTTCGGCCGTGACCAAAGCAAAGCGCGGGACCTGCTCGCCGTCAACTTCGACGGTCTCCAGGAACATGCTCAAAGGGCGCACCCAAAAGCCGTATTCGCCATACAGCGCTTGGTAAAACACCACTTCTTCTTCGGTTTCAGAGTGGCGCGCCACGCTGAAAACACGGTACTGCGGCCCCTTGTAATGCTGGTAGAGCCCTGGTTCGACTTTCATGCTCTGGCCCTCATGCAAAATTTGTTGAAAAAAAATATTTAAAAGTTCCAAAAAACAAAAACCGGGGCACTGGGCCCCGGCTTCCGTCAACCGAACGTTTAGACGCGTTCGAAGACGGTAGAGATGCCTTGGCCGAGACCAATGCACATGGTTGCAACCCCAAGGTTGCCGCCATTTTGCTTCATCACGTTAAGCAAAGTGCCAGAGATACGCGCACCGGAGCAACCGAATGGGTGGCCCAGGGCAATCGCACCGCCGTGCAGGTTAACCTTCTCGTTCATCTTGTCGAGTACTTTCAAATCTTTCAGCACTGGCAGGGCCTGTGCGGCGAAAGCTTCGTTGAGCTCGAAGAAGTCGATATCGGAGATGGAAAGGCCCGCGCGCTTCAAGGCTTTTTGTGTGGCCGGTACTGGACCATAGCCCATGATCGCCGGATCCACACCCGCCACTGCCATCGAACGAATCACGGCCAGCGGCTGGATACCCAGGTCCTGGGCACGCTGCGCCGACATCACGATCATGCACGAAGCACCATCGGTGATTTGCGAGGAAGTACCGGCTGTCACGGTGCCGCCCTTTGGATTGAAGGCTGGCTTGAGGGCCGCCAGGCTTTCCAGGGTAGTGTCCGGACGAATGGTTTCGTCGTAGTCGAACAGTTTCAGGAAACCATTCTCGTCGTAGCCGTTCATCGGGATGATTTCATCCTTGAACTTGCCTTCCACAGTCGCCTTGTGGGCGAGCTGGTGGGAGCGCAGGCCGAAGGCGTCCTGGGCTTCACGGGTGATGCCGTGCATTTTGCCGAGCATTTCCGCGGTCAGGCCCATCATGCCCGAGGCTTTCGCCGCGTAGAGGGACATGTGCGGGTTAGGATCGACGCCGTGCATCATGCTGACGTGGCCCATGTGCTCCACGCCGCCGACCACGAACACATCGCCGTTGCCGGTCATGATCGCTTGCGCAGCGGTGTGCAGCGCGCTCATCGACGAACCACACAGACGGCTGACGGTCTGGCCGGCCGCGGTGTGCGGGATCTGGGTCATCAACGACGCCATGCGTGCGATGTTCCAGCCCTGCTCCAGGGTCTGGTTGACGCAGCCCCAGATCACGTCCTCGACTTCGTTCGGGTCGACCTTGGTGTTGCGCTCCAGCACTTTGCTGATCAGGTGCGCCGACATGTCTTCGGCGCGGGTGTTGCGGTGCATGCCGCCCTTGGAGCGGCCCATCGGCGTACGACCGAAGTCGACGATCACGACGTCTCTTGGATTCAAGCTCATAAATATTCTCGCTCTAGTCGTCTGGGCACTTAACCGAAGAAGCTCTGGCCATTCTTGGCCATTTCACGCAGCTTCGCGGTCGGGTGGTACAGCGGGCCCAGATCAGCGTACTGATCAGCCAGGGCAACGAACTGGGCCACACCGATGGAGTCGATGTAACGCAGCGCACCACCACGGAATGGAGGGAAACCAATACCGTACACCAGGCCCATATCGGCTTCGGCGGCGGTTTCGACGATGCCGTCTTCCAGGCAACGCACGGTTTCCAGGCACAGGGCGATCATCATCCAGTTGATGATGTCTTCGTCAGACACCTCACGCTGTTCGTAGATGACCGGAGCGAGTACTTCGTGCACCGACGGGTCGGCCACTTTCTTCTGCTTGCCCTTCTTGTCGGTCTCGTAGGCGTAGAAGCCCTTGCCGTTCTTCTGGCCCAGGCGCTTGGCTTCGTAGAGTGCATCGACAGCCGAACGACGGTCGTCTTTCATGCGGTCCGGGAAGCCTTCAGCCATGACGTCGCGACCGTGGTGACCGGTGTCGATGCCGACCACGTCCATCAGGTACGCCGGGCCCATGGGCCAGCCGAATTTTTCCATGACCTTGTCGATGCGCACAAAATCCACACCGGCGCTGACCAACTTGGCGAAACCGCCGAAGTACGGGAACAGCACGCGGTTGACCAAAAAGCCCGGGCAGTCATTGACCACGATCGGGTTCTTGCCCATTTTCTTGGCGTAGGCAACGGTGGTGGCCACGGCCAGCTCGCTGGACTTCTCGCCACGGATCACTTCCACCAGCGGCATCATGTGCACCGGGTTGAAGAAGTGCATGCCGACGAAGTTTTCCGGACGCTTGAGGGCCTTGGCCAGCAGCGAGATGGAAATGGTCGAGGTGTTGGAGGCCAGGATGGTGTCATCTTTGACCTGGGCTTCCACTTCAGCCAGTACGGCTTGCTTGACCTTCGGGTTTTCGACAACCGCTTCGACCACCAGGTCGACGTGGCCGAAATCGCCGTAGGACAGCGTAGGACGAATGCCGTTGAGCACTTCAGCCATTTTTGCAGCGGTCATGCGACCTTTATCAACGCGGCCCACCAGCAGCTTGGCGGCTTCGGCCAGGCCCTGTTCGATACCGTGCTCGTTGATGTCTTTCATCAGGATCGGCGTGCCTTTGGACGCCGACTGATAGGCGATACCGCCGCCCATGATACCGGCGCCGAGTACGGCGGCCTGTTTCACGTCCTTGGCGATTTCGTCGTAGGCCTTGGCCTTTTTCTTCAGTTCCTGATCGTTCAGGAAGAGGCCGATCAGGCTCTGGGCCGCCGAGGTTTTCGCCAGTTTGACGAAGCCTGCCGCTTCCACTTCCAGGGCTTTGTCGCGACCGAAGTTCGCGGCCTTCTGGATGGTCTTGATCGCTTCAACCGGCGCCGGGTAGTTCGGGCCGGCCTGGCCGGCCACGAAACCTTTGGCGGTTTCGAACGACATCATCTGTTCGATGGCGTTGAGCTTGAGTTTTTCCAGCTTCGGCTGACGCTTGGCCTTGTAGTCAAATTCGCCGCTGATGGCGCCCTTGATCAGGTTCAGCGCGGCTTCGGCCAGTTTGTCCGGAGCCACTACAGCGTCGACGGCACCGACTTTCAGTGCGTCTTCAGCCTTGTTTTCCTTGCCGGCGGCGATCCATTCGATCGCGTTGTCGGCACCGATCAGGCGCGGCAGGCGCACGGTACCGCCAAAGCCTGGGTAGATGCCCAGCTTGACTTCCGGAAGGCCGATCTTGGCCGTCGCGGACATGACACGGAAGTCTGCCGCCAGGCACATTTCCAGGCCGCCGCCCAACGCGATGCCATTGATGGCAGCAACGGTCGGCACGTTGAGGTCTTCGAAATCGCTGAAGATCTTGTTGGCTTCGAGGTTGCCAGCCACCAGCTCGGCATCGGGCAGCTTGAAGTTGTCGACGAATTCGGTGATGTCAGCGCCGACGATAAACACGTCCTTGCCGCTGGAGACGATCACGCCCTTGACCGAAGCATCTGCTTTGATGGTGTCTACGGCCTGACGCAGTTCGTTCAGGGTTAGACGGTTGAACTTGTTGACGGACTCACCCTTGAGGTCGAATTTGAGTTCGACGATGCCACTTTCAAGAGCCTTAACCGTGATGGCTTTACCTTCGTAAATCATCAACTGATCTCCACGATATGGAAGCTGAACAGTACACACTGGACGCTGGTCTCTGGTTTGACATTGACAGTTGAATCAATGCTCACGCCAATCCGCCAGGCACACCCGCCAGTGCGATAGTCGGGTTTTGTATGAGTCGTCTGACAGGCAAACGCTCAATTCATACGCCCGTTTGATTTGGGTACGCCACCTTCATCCAATTCCGAGCAATTGTCAATCGCTCCAAAGGCTAGGAAAAACGCGACTTTCCAGTCATTTCAGAACCCGGCCCACAGGCTAGCCACCCGTCAATATTCAAATATTCACAGGATCAATAATAGAAAAGGTGTGGGAAAAAGCTGTACAGAAAGCAATACACGGCTAGGCTAGCGGCAACCTACAGATTTACCGGCCTGCCTGGCCACCTCCAGCCCGATGATGATGTCGGGCTTTTTATTGCCCGGCTTTCCTGTAATTAGATGGACTCGCCCAAGCCGAGGCGTCTATGCGCCACGGTGGCATTCTTATAGAAGCCAACGACAGCGAGGGCGAGCCCATGAAAAAGCATACGACGATCAATCAGTCTTTGTCAGC
>NZ_JAENSV010000081.1:0-8413 GCF_016613265.1 Pseudomonas sp. MF6751 | reverse complement strand
CCTTGCATATGGCGATGATCTGCTGCATCAGCGGGCTGATCTGCTCGTCGTAGATCTCTTCTTTGTTCATGGTCGTGCTCCGGTGATTTTCCCAATACACCCGTCGCCAGGTGCATCAGTGAAAATGTCCGGCGAACCTTGGTACAGTCCGCTTTCAACTGAATCGGTGAATCAAATGTCGTCAAAGCAGAAAATCGCCAACATCCAGAAGCAGATAGAAGACGCTCATGCTTTGTTTGAAACCTTGAAGCCAGGGCGCGGCGTAAAGCTTCTCGCTCACATTCGTCGGCTTGAAACTCAACTCAAGGTTGAGCAGGGCCATGTGGTCTCGAAGTTTCACCGCCAGCGCCTTGTCATTGTCTCCGGCGGGTTTTCGCAGAAGAAATCGTAAAGCTCTTTCCCAGCGAACCTTGCGTGTCGATTCCCGATCACGGAAGCAGGCTGTATTGCGTTATCTCCCCCAGACTTATTGCCGGGCTGTTGCCGAGGCGTAGGGCGGAGTGTTGCTTGGCGATGTTAAAGAGCGGCGAGCTGTGAGGCCCTTCGCAGTCCCTGGTAAGTCGCTGCGATGGGTGTAAATTAGCAATCGCTAATTCGTGCGTCAATAGCAAATGCTAAATAATCTGCTAATTCGCAATCACGCAGCCGGTGAGGGGCTCTCGAAACTCTTTCAAAAGGGGTTTTACGATTCGCTAACTATGGGTATGCTCACGCCATGAACTGTATATTCATACAGCTAAAAAGGAGTAGCTGATGGCGCGCCAGCACAAACAGCAGCAACAACAAAACACGCCCATGTCCGGCATAGAGCGGCTGAATTTAAGGGTGTCGAACATGATCAATCACCCGATTGCGCAGGATCAGCGATGGGTCACTATCCATCGTCTCGATACAGATGGGGATCGAGAGTGGGAAGAGGTGATGGGCGTACTGGCTGAAACTGACGGGATAGATCTCACCTTCAACGATGAAGACGAGTCGGTGACCTTGCGCTGGGAGGCTTCATCAGAAAACGATCACCAAGTTCAGGTTCACGACGAATTTCTAATGGTAGAAGAGCTGGCACCCTTCTGACACGCATTAAAAAGCCCGGTTAAGGCCGGGCTCTTGGGTAGGGCAGGAGCGATTAGGCCTTTCGTCCATTCCATATGAATAAAACCTTCGCGTGGATCGTGACATCCTCGATCCTGGCGGTCTGATTCTCGTAGTGCTGGTTGTCAGATATCAGCCGGTAGTTGGTGTCGTCCAGTCGCATTACGCGCTTGATATAGAGCTCTTGGTGCCACGTCATCACGTAGATCCCCTCACCGACAAACTCTTTCACTCCGCGATCAACGATCACCAAATCCTTGTCGTTGATTGTCCCTTCCATTGACTGACCCCAGCCCGTGATCATCGCCAGCGAGCTTGCGGCGGTATACGTGACGCCTTTTTCCCTCAGAATTTCTTCGCGCACTACCAGGTTGCGCACCGCCTCGTTGTACTCGGGTGGTACCTGGCCGTGACCCATAGCTGCGCGAATGTCGTATTGAGGAATGAGGATTTCTGAGCTCGTTGGTCGCAAGGATGCCAAATTCGATGGCAGGTAATTCGAAGGACCCTCTTCGGCCTCTTCGGCCGCCGCAACGATTCGGTCCCTGGCCTCTGGCGAGAATCCTTTCACGCTCGCCAGCGACTGCTTGAGTTGCTCAATGGCTGAAAGCCCATGCTTCGTGGTGGTCGCCACCTCGGGCGCAGCCGGATTTACCAGGCTCCCGGCAGGCAGCCCGATTTTCTCTTCCAAATTCGCCGCGGCCTTTTCGCCCAGGTTCCTATGCCCATTGAGTATCTGGGAGAGATAGGACGCATCCAGGCCGTGCTGGTTCGCGAAATCTTTCTGTGAGGCCCCGGCCATAGTGGCCTTCAGGGCCTTCACGCGTAGTTGATTTATATCCATCTGCAGATGATCGCTTCCGTTTAGCACTCAGTAAATTACGGTCTGCTATTGAATGCTGGATTAGCAGTTGCTAATCTGACGCCATTACGGAGGTGCACCTATGAATCTGCACGACTACATCAAGCCATTTGACAAGCAATCCCTTGAGGCTTTTGCGGCCAGCTGCCGCACCACTGTCGGCCAGCTCAAGCAGGTTGCATACGGCTACCGCCGCCCGGGCGCTGCGCTCGCTATCAGCATCGAGCGTGAGTCGTCGCGTTCGGTGACGTGCGAAGAGATGCGCCCCGATATCGACTGGGCATACCTGCGCAGTACTGAGCCAACCCAATCCGCCGCTTAAACCCAATTCATCAGCCAGGAGCATCGAAGTATGTACATGGACCCCAATCAAAAGCGCGCCATCCCGGTGAAGGTTCGTTTCGAACCAGTGCTTGATCGGATTCTGCGTAAAGCCGCCAGCAAAACCCGTATGCAGCACGCCACGTATCTCTACGAAATCATCGAGTGGGCAGTTTCCAACGGTGTCATCGAAGAGCTCATGCAGGACAAACAAGAAGATATCGCGGGCTAGAGGCCTTTTGGAGGCCCGAATGAGCATTGAGCTTGAAAAGTTGCCGCCTAGAACGCGGCAAGCAGTAGAGGGGTTGATGCGCCAGAACGGGTGGAGTTTCGCTCAGGCCATCAACGCAATGATGGAAACATCAATCGCAAGCGGGGCGCTTTCAGAGGTCGGCCGGAAGAAGGCAAAGGTCCTTCAGTTGGTTACCCCAATGAGGGCCTCTGGCAGGGACTCTTCAGGGTAATCCAGAGGGCCTCTGCCAAATTCAAGGCAAAAAAAAGCCGGGGTAGTGACCCGGCTCTCTTCAACGCGTTGTGGAGCAAATCATGCACCATCCAACAGAAACGATCAATACCCCAATCAATTCCGCGCCACGTTTTTCGATTGCTGAAAACGTGGCGCGCAAAACTATGTCGACGCGGGAAATCGCTGAGCTAACCGGCAAGGCGCATTTTCATGTGAAGCGAGACGTTCTCGCCTTGCTGAAAGAGCTTGGCGAGGATGCATCCAGTTTTGGATGCATCTACCTCGACCCACTGAACCGCGAGCAGACCGAATACTTGCTCGACCGTGAACACACAGATTGCCTCCTGACCGGTTACAGCGCGTCCATGCGAATGGCGGTCATCAAGCGCTGGCGCGAACTGGAGGGTGGTCGCGTCATCGCCACGCTCCCAGACTTCTCCAATCCTGCCGCCGCCGCTCGCGCCTGGGCCGAGCAGTTCGAAATGCAGCAGGCCGCAAACCAGGCCCTGGCCATCGCAGCCCCCAAGGTCGAGTTCGTCGACAAGTACGTTGACTCCACCGGCCTGAAGGGCTTCCGACAGACAGCCAAGCTGCTGGGGGTCAATGAGGCCCGATTTCGTGAGTTCTTGCTCGATAAGAAGATCATGTACCGCATGGGCGGAGAGTGGCAGGCCTACAGCGGGCACATAGACGCCGGCCGCTTCGACGTGAAAACCGGCACCAGTGACAGCGGCCACGCCTTCAACCAAACCAAATTCACTCCCAAGGGCGTCACCTGGGTTGCCGGTCTGTGGGCCCAACACAATCTCAAGGGGGTCCAATGATGGCCAGATCCAGAAACATCAAGCCGGGTTTCTTCTCGAACGAACACTTGGCAGAGGTTGATTTTGCCACCCGCTTACTCTTCATCGGCATGTGGACCGAGGCTGACCGCGAGGGCAGGCTTGAGGATCGTCCCCGCCGCCTGAAAATGGCCCTGTTCCCGGCCGACAACGTCGACATCGAAAAGATGCTCGCTGACTTGGATCATTTGGGGTTCATCACCCGCTATACGGTTGGATCATTCAACGCCATCCAGATCGTGAACTGGGCGAAACACCAGAACCCACACCTCAAGGAAGCGAAGAGCACCATCCCTGAAATGCCCGTTCCAGAGCATTTCCCGGTAAAGGTTGGTGCTAGCACCATGCAAGCACCAGGCGAGAACAGTTCTTTCCCGGCTGATTCCCTCTCTTCTGATTCCGGATTCCTGATTCCTGATTCCCTTCCTCCGTCGCCCGCTCCGGTGGTGGTGGAAGACCTTTTCCCAAAGTTCTGGAAGCTCTATCCACGCAAGGTGGGGAAGGACAAGGCAGAGAAGGCCTGGGCCAAGCTCAAGGTCAGCCCGGACCTGTTCGACCTGATGGTCAAGGCACTGGGCAAGCAGGTGCTGACGCCGGAATGGATCAAGGACAAGGGCCAGTTCGTCCCGCACCCATCGACGTGGCTGAACGGTAAGCGTTGGGAGGACGAGATACCCGACACCCCGACCAACGTCCACCAGTTCCCAAAATCGCGCCACACCGGTTTCGCAGAGCGCGACTACACCGCAGGCCTGATTCAACGCGAGGACGGTTCCTATGCGATCTGAGCCAGCCGAACAGTCGTCGCCGGAGCTTCCACCAGGCACCCGAATTCAGCCTGCCACCTGTGAGGCTCACGGCGATTACGAGCAGAAGGTATTCCCTGTGCTGGGCAAGGAACTGAAGAGCGCCTGCCCTGAGTGCGGCCGGATCGCTCGCGAGAAGACCGAGGCCGCCGAGCAGGCCAGCAAGGCAATGGAGATCCGCATGGCCATGGAGCGAAAGCTCGGCGCTGCGCTGATCCCCAAGCGATTTGCTGGAAAAACCCTGGATGGGTACGTGGCCGCCACGTCAGAACAGCGGAAGGCGCTGAACACCTGTCGCCGGTACGCCGCCGAGTTCAAGGAGATCGCCGAGGCCGGTCGCTGCTTGCTGTTGCTGGGCAAGCCCGGTACCGGCAAGACGCATCTGTCCGTGGCCATCGCCAACGAGATTATGGCCAAGTCGAGCGCCACGGCGGTGTACCGCACCATCGGTTCCGTGCTGCAGGCGATCCGCGCCACGTACGACCGCACCAGCGACCAGAGCGAAAGCCAGATCCTGTCGAGCCTGATCAGCCCCTCGCTGCTCATCCTGGACGAGATCGGAGTGAGCAAGGAGAAGCCCAGCGACTTCGAGCTGACCACGCTGTTCGCAATCATCAACGGCCGATACGAGCAGATGCGCCCCACGGTGATCGTTTCCAACCTGGAAGCCAAGGCGCTGCCGGATGCTATAGGCGACCGGTGCATTGATCGGCTTCGAGAGGGTGGGGTGATCGTCATCCCGTTTGAGTGGGAATCGCAGCGCGGCAAGGAGGGCTTCTGATGAAACGAGCAAACCCAGCCCAGCTACGCCAATCCCTTGAGATGGCGAACGCCATGGTTAAGCACGGAATCCGTTTTGTGTGCATGCCGGTGGTGGATGAGGCAGACGGCATGAATCTGGCCAGCCAGGCCGCCGAGCGCCTGGAGCGCATGGCATTGATCGCGGAAGCAGGG
This sequence comes from Pseudomonas sp. MF6751, assembly GCF_016613265.1. NCBI lineage: Bacteria > Pseudomonadati > Pseudomonadota > Gammaproteobacteria > Pseudomonadales > Pseudomonadaceae > Pseudomonas > Pseudomonas sp. MF6751. Next base: position 3,070 of record NZ_JAENSV010000081.1, on the reverse strand, counting down.
GAGAAGCGGACATGAGCGAATTCGTAGAAGAGAAGACGCAGGACCTGTCGGGCGCGGCGCTGCTGGTTCTGAACGCTCACGCAAACTCCTTGGATGTTCCATTCCCTCACTGGATTGGTGGTGCTGACGCTGACCAGGGTCCGTCCTACTGCCGGTCATGCGCGGAAGCAGAGGTCGCAGCAGGGCGTGCTGAATACGTCGATGGCGGATGGCAGCAAGAAAATGACGGCTGCTGTCACTGCGAAACCTGCGGGCGCCTGCTCGATTACACGCTGACCGAATACGGCGCCAGCGAAGAGATTGATCACTACATGGGCACCGAACTTGCGGGGCCGATCTCCCCGGAGGATGCATTCCACATCGCGAAGATGCTTGAGCAGGATGAAAAAAATCCTCAGGCACTCTCGATTGGTATTCAGGCTGCGGAACTGATCAAGGCTCAACAATCGGCCATCGAAGCCGCAGGCCTGAAGGTGAAGTCATGAACATTCATTCGATGCCACACGACGCAACGGTCAAGCACAAGGCCCTGCCGAAGTCTTGCCTTCTGAAGGTCACCTTCCTGCCATGGCGCTATCAGGCATGCAGGAGCTTTATGCGTAGCCGAGGGGCGAATCACTTATCGATTTGGGCGTGGAGATTCCACGTAGTCATTCGGCGCCCCTGGATGGCAGGTCCAGCACGCCAACTACATCCTGAGCTGTTTGAGGTGAAGCCATGACCTACGTCAGAGAGCAATCATCTACCGAGCTCGCTGTGCACATGCGCAGCTTGCAGAAGATGCCAGGCTGGCATGACCCACTTGCAGACCGCTTGTGGCAGGAGGTTGAAGCGCTCAAGGCCGAAGTCGCCGGCCTACGCACCGGCTACGAAGCCTACGAGCGGGTGAAGGCTGAGCTGAAGGCTGAGGTGGAGAAGTTGCGCAAGGAGCGTGATGCATGCCACATCACCAAACCCAAGAAGCTGGCCATCACCGAAGTGGACCGCAGCGCGGAGCAGAACAAGGCCCTGCACGCGGCGCTGGCCGATATCGCCGCCCAGGTCGAACACGCCGGGAAGAAGTGGGACGTCCTGATCTGGAAGCGCCTGCTGACGGCCGCCTGGCTGCGCGAGTCGGGCGACCAGCCGCAGATGATACCGGCGGTAGACGGTAACGGCTTCGACGTTATCTACGAGCGTACCAGCAAGCTCACCGTGAAGCAGTGCGGAGAGTTGATCGAGTGGGTGCACGCCTTCGGCGCCGAGCACCAGGTGCGCTGGACGCAAAAGGACAACTGGGGAGGGCGGTACTGATGAGCCATAACTTCAAGCCGGGCGACCTGGCGCTCATCATCAACTCTCACAAGCGCCCTGAAAATGTCGGGAAGTCCTGTGAGCTAGTGGCCTTTATGGCTCCCGGCGATCGAATAGAGTTTGAGTTCGACGGCAACAAAGCGATCAGCCACATCGGAGCTAACCCGGCATGGCTTGTGGCTGGGAAAGACGTAGTGGGCAGCAACGGTAAGGCCGGGTTTGCGCTAGTTAGACCCCAAAACCTGATGCCCCTGCGCGGCGACTTCGCGCCCGAGCAGCAGAAAGCCAAGGAGGCTGTATGACCATCGAACGGAAGCCGGCCAAGCCGAAAAAATGCCGCGTTGCTACGTGCAGGGCCTCATTCGTCCCCTCGCGCATGGGCCAGGCGGTGTGCAGTCCAGCGTGCGCGCTGATCGACGGGCCGAGGCACGCACCTAAGGCACGCAAGGCGCTGGCTGACATTGAGCGCAAGGACATCAAGGTCCGCAAGGAGAAGCTGAAGAGCAGGGCGGATCATGCCAAGGACACTCAGCAGTCCTTCAACGAATGGGTGCGCCTACGTGATGCCGATCTGCCTTGCGTGAGCTGTGGTCGCCACCATGACGGCCAATATCACGCTGGGCACTATCGGACTGTTGCGGCAAACCCAGCCATCAGATTCGAGCCGCTGAATGTCCACAAGCAATGCGCTCCATGCAACAACCACAAGTCGGGCGACATCGTGAATTACCGCATTGAGCTGGTGAAGCGTATCGGCGCCGAGGCTGTCGAGTGGCTGGAAGGGCCCCATGAGCCCAAGAAGTACACCGTCGAGCAATTGAAGGCGATGACCGCCGAATACCGGGCAAAGACCAGAGAACTCAAGAGGGCTGCAGCATGAACTACCAAAACGTCATTTCTGCAGTCGTCCGCGCTCTGGCGGCGGAAACCATCAACAGCGCCGGAGGGTGCAACATCGAGCCGCGGGTACAGACCAGCAAGCTCAAGGGGGAGATCACCGGCAAGGATGCGGCCCTACTTGCTGACTGCATCGTTCACAAGCTGCTACACGCCCAGCTTTCCCCGCGGCATTGGAATGCATTGGTGGCTAAGTACAGCACCCACCGGGGGCGCAAGATCGATTCCATCGGCCGTCTTGTTGCGGTTGTGTCCTCACCGGCGCCGCTGCGCTTCACTCAGCAGGCGGTGCTGGTCTGGGCGGTTCCACAGCAGTCGAAGGGTATCCAGCGCGCCGTGGTCGAGGTCAAAGCACCAAAGCATCGAGAAAACAAGGATGAGGGTCAGTGGGATTGGCGAAACAAAGCGGCCGACGCAGATATTGCGCGCGCCAACAAGCACGCCAGGTCAGTGGCCGAAACGAAGCCGGGAGAGATGATCGTCCTTGCCGAGTCGAACTACGACATGACGAACTGGGATACCCAGGGCCTGACGGAGCGCACCTATCAGCGCTGGAACAAGGCCATCAAGGACGGGTTGGAGTCGCTTGTGAACGAGGCTCTGGTCGAGGCGCAACACATGCTTGAAGCCGTCGGAGTGCTGGAAGGCGAGGCGGCATAAAATAGTCCCTCAAAAGGGCTTGCAATGTCATGTCGCCATGTCGCATTATTCACCCATCCTGACATTCCTGCGCGTATCGAGGAGTGACAAACGAAACCCGGCCACCGCGCCGGGTTTTTTATTGCCTCGAATTCAACCTTCTGGAGCTGCGCATGAAGCTGAAAGCCAAAAGCAATCTGCTGGAGCGCGCCAGAAAGGCTTGGGAGGCGGTCGCACGCCA
>NZ_JAENSV010000080.1:0-8438 GCF_016613265.1 Pseudomonas sp. MF6751 | reverse complement strand
CCTTGCATATGGCGATGATCTGCTGCATCAGCGGGCTGATCTGCTCGTCGTAGATCTCTTCTTTGTTCATGGTCGTGCTCCGGTGATTTTCCCAATACACCCGTCGCCAGGTGCATCAGTGAAAATGCCCTTCATGCTTGCAGCGCATTCAGCTTTTGGCGGCAGTCCCGGACCTCTTCCATACAGTGGTTGGCTTTCGCTTTGTCACCGCTGCGCAGCGCTTGCTTGGCCCAGTGCGTCCAGTCGTCAATGAAGCCTTGAAGGTCGGCAGCGAGCGCTTGCTGGGTGCTGACAAACTGGCCTTTGTCGTTACGAATATTCATGGTCTTGCCCTCCGTTGATTTCCAATGCCGCCTCATCGAAGCGGCATCAGGAATCTGTGGGTGTTTCCAGCAAACCAGCCTGCCGACAAGTCGAGCAGGGGAGCATTGCTGCGTTGCGTTATCTCCCCCAGGCTTATTGCCGGGCTGTTGCCGAGGCGTAGGGCGGAGTGTTGCTTGGCGAAGTTAAAGAGCGTTCGGCGTCTGCCTGGCATCGCTGCCTGTGTTGCGGCGGGTCTTGGTAGGCCCTGGCGAGTTGCCGTGGCGTCTCGATGGAGTAAATTTAAGCGCACTGAAATAGATAGTCAAGCGTGCTGAAGAAAAAATATTCAGTGTGCTTAAATTTCTGGGCGAGCAGACACAAAAAAGCCCGCACTAGGCGGGCTTGTCGGGCGGGACTTTATTACCGTCGCGGGGATCTTCTAACCGTAGACCACCAGAAGACCCTTCCAAGCATGGCAATTTCCTGGAACTGCTCGGCACTCAGGATTTCATCAGGGTACTCGTCGGCGTTCTCGCTTCTGACGCGAACAGAGTTGCTAGGCATCGAGTACAGGTACTTCACCCGCAACATGCCGTCTTGGTTGAACGCATAAATCTCGCCATCCACGATATTGGTGAAGCTGGTATCAAACCCAATGGCGGCTCCATCCAGTATAAGCCGCTCCATCGACCGGCCCTTAACCCGCGCCACCGCCGCGCAATCAGGCTGTACGCCTGCCGCCCTGAGCGTGTCCTTGGAGAAGCGGAGCTTTCTATCAGCAACCTCAACTACTTCTGTCATGCCATTCCCTGCGGCAAATTCTACTTCGGCGTAGTAGGGCAGCTCTACTTCGTCGTCATCAAGCGGCGTTTCCGCGTCCCAGACCGATGCCAGGCCGATCAGTTCGCCCTGTGAGTTGTTAGGCCCTGCCTCTATGGCCCTCTCGGGCCCGGTGCCGAATGTAAGCCATTCAGCCCTAAAGCCCGTCGCCTTGGCCAGAGCAAATACGCTTTCAGCCTTCAGTGTCTTGCTCTCACCGCTGATCCATTGAGTAACAGCGGATGGCGCAACTTTACAAAGGCTAGCAATTTCGCTCTTAGATTTCCCGCTGAGCGTGATAGCGCGGGCAATGCGTTCGTTTCTATTCATCCTGAAATTTTAAGCCAACTGAATTTAAGTGGGTGAAAACCGAAGAGCCCTGTTGCGCGAGTTATTTAAGTGTGCTGAAATCGCCATATAACTACGCGAGGACTCGCAATGAACATCAACGACGCCATCAAGCATTTTGGCTCCAAGACGAAGCTTGCAGCTGCACTCGGTATCCATCCGAGCGCTGTAACCCAGTGGGGGGAAACCATCCCTACTACCCGCCAGTACCAGCTCCAGGTCATCAGCAAGAACAAGCTGAAGGCTGATCAGAAGGCCGCTTGATCATGTCGACCAATCAATTAAGCCAGGACCAGGCTGTAAGGGCCCGCAAGAATTATCACTTCATCGTGCAGAAGCTTGCGTCGGTGGGGAATGCGCCGGTTGCGGTTGCAGTGGGTTGCGACGAAGCGACGATCAGCCGAATGAAGCCAGAGAAGTTTGAGCAGTTTGCTCAGATTTTGTCGGTGCTCGACCTGAAGATCGTACCGAATGAGATGCGCTGCTTTAACGAGCGCGATATCGAGATGCTGATTCATGCATCAAAACGCTGGATGGAGCATATCCACGGCGTCGATCAGCTCCAGGAAGAATAACCATGGCCAGCAGATCGGCGCATCCAGCGGAAAGCGTGAACAAGGTCATTGACCGGGTTTTGTTGACCCTGGGCGAGTCAGGTCCAGTGCTGGCAGGAACCAAAGAATTCCATATGCAGGAAGCAATGCAGGCCGCGACTTTGATTCGTGGCCTTTACAGCGACGTAGCCAAAAGAAAAGCCCGCAAGGACTGTGTAAGTCATTTGCGGGCTTCTTTGTCTCGTCCGGCTGCAACCGGGTCGAGTGATATGCACTTCAGGACGGAATGAGTATGAGCAATATAATCCCACTTCGCAATACCGGGGGATTTACCCGGATGGAAAACAAGCTCATCGAGGCCTTGATGGTTGTCGATCTGCCTGGGCGCGAATTGAAGGTTGCGCTGTACGTTGCCAGAGCCACCATAGGCTATCAGGTGGCCGAAGCTCGCATCCAGGCTACCGAGATATCCAAGGCGACCAACATCCACCCTGACGTGGCTTCCAAGGCCATCAGCCACCTATTGAAACGCCGCATCCTCTATCGGGTTGGCGGGGCACGTGGCGATATCGGCATCAGCGAGCCTTCCGAATGGATCTTCTACGACACAAAAAAAGAATGTCCGACTCAGACCATATCGTCCGACTCGGATCATTCAAGCCGAGTCGTCAGCATTGCGAGACAGACCAAATCCGACGACTCCCTTCTTTATACAAAGAAAGAACCCCTAGTAACTGTTTCTACGAAACAGATTACTGCCCCCCAGGGGGCGGAACCCGCTCAGCCTGAAATCAAAATCGGAAACGCGGCATGTGGGGTTTTGTTCGATGGTGAAGATTTTGAAGTCGACCCCACCCTGATCACCAAGTGGTCAGAAGCCTACTCGCCGATTGACGTTGAAGCCGAGATCAAGCGTGCCGCCGCCTGGGCCAGTGGGAGCAAGCCAAAGAAGGACTGGCGCCGCTTCCTGGTCAACTGGCTGGGTCGCGAGTTCAAGAAGAACCCAAGCGGCGCATCCGAGGCCGGTGTGCCGGTGGACAAGATTATCGACCTGTACCACAAGGTCTGCCCGAACCTGCCAGCCGTCACCGTGGCAAGCGACAGGGTTCTGCGAAGCATGATCGCCGAGCGCTGGAACGAGTCACCGCTGCACCAGAGCGGCCAGGGTTTCTGGCTCACGTTCTTCCAGAAGGCTAATAACCGCAGTCAGGTGTTCTTCCGTGGCGCCAACGTTGCGCCGCGCCTTGAATCCCTGGTCAGTCGCGCTGTTTTCCGTGAAGTCTCGGAGGCCGCCCAATGATGGACCTCCATAGCCTTGAGGCCGAACACGGCGTGATTGGCGCCATGCTCTGCCAGCCGCACCTGATCGACGTACTGAGCGACGACCTGTCCGCTGATGCGTTCGCGTGGGAGGACAATGCCGAGCTGTACCGCCTGATCCTGGAAATGCACGCCGACGGCCAGCCGGTTGACGTGGTGACGCTTCATGATCGCCGCGCCGAGCTGTCGAGCGGTGTTCGCGTAGCTGCCTACGCCGCCGAAATCCAGGCCAGCACGCCAAGCGTTGCGAATGCCCAGGTCTACGCCAAGATCATTCGCCAGCGCGCCGTGTGCCGCCTGATGTCCGCCGCCGCCGCCCGGATCAACGAGATTGCCCACGAAGAGGCGAGCATTGAGGACAAGATTTCTCTCGCTCAATCCATCGTGCTTGGCCTGGACAGCACTGGCAGCGACGGTGAATGCCAGATGGTTGGCGACATCCTGATCGAACACGTTGAGGTCCTGCAGGATCGTCTGGACAAGTTCGCCGCCGGGATCGTCATCGACGGCCTGGGTACCGGCATTCCTGATCTGGACTCATACACCCAGGGCCTTAAGTCCGGCCAGATGATCGTGGTTGCCGGCCGCCCAGCGATGGGCAAGACCACTTTGGCAATGAACATCGCTGCCGACGTGGCGATCAACCAGAAAAAGCCCGTACTGGTGATCAGTCTGGAGATGAGCAAGACCCAGCTGATGGACCGCCTGCTGGCAGCCGTCGGCGGGATTCCGCTCCCATCGCTAAAAACCGGCGAGTGCAGCAATGATCACTCCACGGAACTGAACATGGCGGTCATGCGCCTGCGTGACGCGCCGATTGCAGTGTCGGACGTTCCAGTCATGACCATGCCGCGCATCCGTTCGATTTCCCGTCGTCAGTCGCACCGCATGGGCTCGCTGGGCCTCGTGGTGATCGACTATCTGGGGTTGGTTGAGGGCGAAGGGAAGGGCAGGACCGAGGATGTCACCGCCATGTCTCGCCAGATCAAGCTGCTGGCCCGCGAGCTTGATTGCCCGGTGATCATCCTCTCCCAGCTGAATCGTGGCTGTGAAGGGCGCCCAGACAAGCGCCCGGTTCTCAGCGACCTGCGCGAGTCGGGCGCCATTGAGCAAGACGCCGACATCGTCATGTTCGTGTACCGCGACGAGGTGTACCACCCAAATACTCAAGACAAGGGCATTGGCGAAATCATCATCCGGAAGAACCGAGACGGCGAGATCGGCACGGTGCCTACGGCCTTCCAGGGTGCCAAGTCCCGATTCCTGCCGCTGGCCAACCACGCCCGCCAAGACAACGTCGTGAAGGTGAATTTCTGATGAGAGACAAGCAAACGATTTTCCGCTACGGCGGTTACGAAATGCGCTCCCACTCTGAAACCCGCTGGGCGGCGATGATGGATGCAATGAGCGTGGCCTGGGTATACGAGCCGCGCACTGTGGTCACTCGCCACGGCGGCTACATGCCTGACTTCTTTCTGCCGGCTGTTGGTGCGTTTGTCGAGGTCAAAGGGCCAGTCCCGAGCCAGGTTGAGCGCGAAAAGGCGTGGGACACCCAGCAGGTAACCGGCTTTCCCGTGGTATTCGCTTACGGTCGTGCCGAGATGATAGGCGGCGAACTGTTCCACGGGATGCTGAGCTATTTCAGTGAGCGCGGCGAGGTCAGCTACTCGGCTGCCGAGATCGGCGCAGCGGTAAGGCGCTGGTTCGGAATTCACACATACGCCGCGTACCTCTCGGCCGGCGAGCATCAGCGCCGACCTGATTACGTGCTCCTTGGTGACGTTGTGGATGAGGTCATCACTGGCTGGATGGATCGTCAGGCGCGCGAGGTGTACCTGAAGAGCGTCCACGAGCCAATCAACCAGCGGAAGCTGGCCCAGCATCGCCAGGCCAGCCGCGCCGAGTGGGCGCTTTCCCAATTTTCTCAAAAAATAACCCAGTGCTGGAATGCACGGGAGGCCGCGTAATGACCGACTACACCGAACTGAAGCGGCTGGCCGAGGCTGCAATCGTCGCGCTCGATAAGTACAACGCCGATGAGTGTAATTATGAATTAGCTGAGGCCTTTGGTGCTGCTGATGATGCTTTTCACGATGCAGCTGGGCCCGCCACAGTCCTGGCCCTGATCGCCGAGAACGAGCGGCTGGATGCGATCAACAATCAGATGATTCTGCTGGAGTGCAACGGAGGGACTGCGCAGGCAGCAATAAACCTGCTGGAAGAACGCGACAAGCTCCGCGCCGAAGTCGCCGGCCTACGCACCGGCTACGAAGCCTACGAGCAGGTGAATGCTGAGCTGAAGGCTGAGAACGAACGTCTGCGCGCCGGCTTGAAGGGCGACTACGACCTCGACGCTTGGCTCGACTGGACGCAAGAGGCGGAAGAGCTGCGCAAGGAAGCAGACAAGTGGAAGAGCGTGCAGCGTGCCGGGGATCAGCTCCTAGCCGATGAAGGGCGCGCCGCTATCTGGTCGGCATGCTCGCGAATCCTGATCAGCGTTGCTAATGAGCTGAATTCGGGTCGCAGCGTTGTCACTGAAGAGGGTGTAACCAAGGGCGGCGTTGAAATTGGCGACTGGCGCGTCACGGTTGAGCGAATCGACGCCGCCCTGGGCCAGGGAGAGCGGTCATGACCGACTTGAATCAACTTTCGGCGTCGGCCCGATCCGCAGCAATGCGAGGCGGTACCGCTTGGTGGGGTCAGGTCGGTGGCCTGGCTGAGCATATTCGATACATGGAGCTGCGCCCAAAGCGCTCGGGCCGCAAGCCTAAATGCAGCTGCGGCTGCGGCACTCCGAAAACACACACGGGGTTCGCCAACGGCGTCTGCTTAACGAGTGGCTGCGAGATGTCCATGCGCCGCTGGGTAAAAGCCGCTGGAGTCAGGAGGGTCGCGCCATGACGGACAAGATCAGCGTCAACTGCCAGGCCAAGCTCTCCGAGGCCATCACCAGCCTGACCGCCATGTACCGCGACAAGAAGTTCGTGGTGGTCTCCCTGCGCCCTGGCAAGGACCGCACCCTGGACCAGAACGCCTTGTGGTTCGCGATGTACAAGCGGATTGCCGAGATGACCCAGATCGGTGACGCCGCCGACGCCCGCCGGTACTGCAAGCTGCACTTCGGCGTGCAGATCCTGCTGAACGAGGATGCCGGGTTCCAAGCTGACTGGTACCAGGTCATGCGCCACCTGACCTACGAGACCAAGCTGGCCTTGATGGGCGGCTGCAAGTTGTTCGGCCCGGATGGTATGCCGGTGACCAGCCTGTTCAATCGCGCCCAGGGCATCCAGTACACAGACCGCATAGCTCATTACTTCACCGGCCAGGGTGTTGTGTTCACTGACCTGCTTAGCCAGGAGGCCGCATGACCATCGAACGGAAGCCAGCCAAGCCGAAAAAATGCCGCGTTGCTTCATGCGGGGCCTCATTCGTGCCTTCGCGGATGGGCCAGGCGGTGTGCAGTCCAGCCTGCGCCCTGATCGATGGACCGCGTCATGCGCCGAAAGCACGCAAGGCCCTGGATCAGATCGAGCGCAAGGAAATCAAGGTCCGCAAGGAGAAGCTGAAGAGTAGGGCGGATCATGCCAAGGACACTCAGCACGCTTTCAATGCCTGGATACGTGCCCGTGACGCCGGACAGCCCTGCATTAGCTGCGGGACCACAGCTGACGTTCAGTACTGCGCTGGACACTACAGGACGACTGCCGCAAGCCCAGAGCTCCGCTTCGATCCGCTCAACGTACACCTTCAGTGCAATCGCAACTGCAACATGGGTAAGTCCGGAAACCTCCTTGGGTATCGGCCTGGCCTGATCCAGAAGATTGGCATCGCGGCCGTGGAGTGGCTGGAAGGGCCCCATGAGCCCAAGAAGTACACCGTCGAGCAATTGAAGGCGATGACCGCCGAATACCGGGCAAAGACCAGAGAACTCAAGAGGGCTGCAGCATGAACTACCAAAACGTCATTTCTGCAGTCGTCCGCGCTCTGGCGGCGGAAACCATCAACAGCGCCGGAGGGTGCAACATCGAGCCGCGGGTACAGACCAGCAAGCTCAAGGGGGAGATCACCGGCAAGGATGCGGCCCTACTTGCTGACTGCATCGTTCACAAGCTGCTACACGCCCAGCTTTCCCCGCGGCATTGGAATGCATTGGTGGCGAAGTACAGCACCCACCGCGGGCGAAAGATCGATTCCATCGGGCGGCTTGTCGCGGTTGTGCCTTCGCCCGCGCCACTGCGCTTCACTCAACAGGCAGTGCTGGTCTGGGCTGTGCCGCAGCAGTCGAAGGGCATCCGGCGTGCAGTGGTCGAGGTCAAAGCTCCGAAGCATCGCGAAAACAAGGATGAGGGCCAGTGGGATTGGCGCAATAAAGCGGCCGACGCAGATATTGCGCGCGCCAATAAGCACGCCAGGTCATTGGCCGAGACGAAGCCGGGAGAGATGATCGTCCTTGCCGAGTCGAACTACGACATGACGAACTGGGATACCCAGGGCCTGACGGAGCGCACCTATCAGCGCTGGAATAAGAACATCAAGGGAGCGCTAGAGTCGATGGTGGACGAGGCTTTGGTCGATGCACAGCACATGCTTGAGGCCGTAGGGGTTCTGTCTGGGGAGGCCGCATGAAAATAGTCCCTCAAAAGTGCTTGCAATATCATGTCGCCATGTCGCATTATTCACCCATCCTGTCATTCCTGCGTGTGTAGGACTGACTAAGAAGAACCCGGCCACTGCGCCGGGTTCATGGTCTACATCGGAAAGTCTTCTGACTAGCTCAAACTGGGATAGAGCGTACGGGTAAAACCGTAAGGATGCAGGTAGAAGTCCTGCTACGAAGGCTTTGCCGATGCAGATGATGGAAGGTGAACGACACGGGGTAATCCGTTGAGAGGTAAACCGCATTAGGGTTAGGTATATCCGGCCCTGATTAATCCCAGGTTCGAGTCCTGGCCATCTGCACTTATTTTAAACCCGGCCACCGCGCCGGGTTTTTTATTGCCTCGAATTCAACCTTCTGGAGCTGCGCATGAAGCTGAAAGCCAAAAGCAATCTGCTGGAGCGCGCCAGAAAGGCTTGGGAGGCGGTCGCACGCCA